>JADGNW010000516.1 GCA_017883315.1 Blastocatellia bacterium
GTGCGCGGTGACTCGGCGCCGATGCCTCGCACGAGCCCCGCTTGAATGTAGCGCGCAAGCTCTCGAGACTCGGCGACGCGATTGCCAACCGTCACGCTTGCAAACATCGGTTCTGGCTTCTCTGTCGCTTTGTTGCTTGCAAGCCTGGCGTTCTCGCGAGCCGCTGCCTGAAGGTCTTCTGCGGGAGCGCGATCGGGACTCAGGAAGAAAGTCTCGACGCCCGAGGCGACTCGCGATGGGCTCGCGTTAGCGTGAATCGAAATGAAGAGGTCGGCGCGTTGTGAGTTTGCGATCGCGGTCCGCTCCTCAAGCGCGACGAAACGATCCGAGTCGCGTGTCATTATCACTTCAACGTCCGGATAGTTGTGCTTTATGTAGGCTTTCAATCTGCGGCCGACATCGAGCACGAGATCTTTCTCGCGCATACCACTGGCGCTGATCGTGCCGGTGTCGTGACCGCCGTGACCCGGATCGATCACTATGCGTTTGATCGAAGACTGCGCGGCTTTGGCATCGACCTTTGCGGCTAACGCCTGCGCGGCTACGGCGCCTGCGTTACCTGCGCTTGCGGGGTTTGCCGGCGCGAGAGGCAAGATTGGATCGGTTATCTCTGGAAGAGACTTCAACGAGTTCGGGTCTGCGGTGAAGTTCCTGGCTGGCCGCTGTTCATCGCGCGGCGCGGTTCTTGTCGAAGCAGCAACCGAGCGCGCTTCAGAGTGAGTTGCAGCTACGAATGAATCCTCGCGAGTTTTTCTGGATATCGACCCGGCGGCCCCGGAAGCCCCGGTAGCATGAATATCGATCACGATTCGCTCAGGCTCCGACAGCCGAAACGCCGAGTAGTCGTTGAGCGAGGCAACGTCGACATCGATCTGCGTGCCCGACCCGCCGCCCGCGTCCGACACCGCGATCCGTTTGAGCAAGCCTCCCTCGCCTACGATGAACCGCCGGCCGTAAAGCGATGACGAAACCATGGCGCCATCGAGTTGAATGCTCAACCGATTTCCCGCGCGGCGTTCAGTGAAGCGGGCCGGCTCCGACAGGTCTATCACAACTCGAGCGTAATCCGGACCACCGAAGCTTCGCACATTGGTGAGCGTGGGAACGCGCGTCAACTGTTCAGCGCTGCTTGCAGATGCGATCGTCACGTCGACTGGCCGATTCTTCAACTGAGCCTCGAATCGCGTAAGCACCGCGCCGGCTTCACGCGCAAGGACCGAGGAAGGGAAGTGCGAAATCATCTCGCGATAAGCCGCCGCTGACCCGTCGAGGTCCTGCAAGTTCTCCTCGTAGATTTGAGCGATGCCGATGAGCGCGTCGCCGACGAACGCGCTGTGCGGGTGCTCGGCCACCACGCTACGGTAAGCTTCGATGGCCTGCTGATACAGCGCCGAATCGCCGGTCGCATCCGCCATCTCGCGCAGCAACTCAGCCCTTCGAGCGAGCGACTCCGCAGAAAAATAATTGTCGGTGTTAAGACGAACGACCTGCCCGTAAGCGTCGAGCGCGCGCCGATAGTCGCTCGCGCTTCGCTCCTCGAGAGGCCGCTCGTGGAGCGAACGGCCAAGATCGCTGGCATAACTAAAGAGTTTGTCGGCGAGCGAGGCCGGAGTTGACGATGAAGTCGACGAAGGATCAGCAGCGTTCAACACGGGACGCACGGTAAGGCAGAATACCACCGCGAAAACAGTCACGCTGACTATAAGCTTGTTTCGTCCTGCCCGCTGCATAAAGTACCCTATGGACACTCGGGGGACTGCCGTGTTTCTCCAGCGACAGTGGGTGCAGTATACAACAAAGAAAGCGCGTAGTCAGTTACCAGTTTGGGGAAGGAGGCGCGATAGTTGATAGCACCCACGAAAGTCCGGTTGAGTCCCTCACTGAGCTATCTCAGTTCCTTCGCGGCGGCCGCTGTACCATAAGTCGAGTCGGTCTCTGTTCTTGAGACCCTTCGGTCCCGCGAGCAGAATGCGAGAGATAATCAACAGCACTTGCTTGCCGGAATACATCCTCAGCTTTCGGCCCGATGTCGTCACCGCCTCGCGAAGAACAACGAACCGGCCCTGTCGCTTCAAGGCCTGGCTCATGCCGATTTCCTCAGAAGCGAACAAGGCTTCGTCAAAGCCGCCCGCGGCGTCGAAGGCCTCGCGAGTGCAGAAGAGAAAACATCCGCACGCCAGACCGGCGGCGCGAAAGAGCCTGACCAGCAGCGGCTGCATGAACTCAGCGTAACGCGGAACCTGTCCCTCGAACCTGACCGCCGACCCGCCTCCGGCTGCTCCCCGGTTCATCGCTTCGACTGCGGCTCGCACTACGGCTTCGCTGACCACGGTGTCGGCATCAACGAAGATCAATCGCTCTCCTCGAGCGTGACGAGCGCCGGCGTTTCGAGCTGCGGCGATTTGTCTAAGATTAACTCTGATCACGCGCGCGCCGTGAGCTTCAGCGATTGCTGCCGTTTGGTCTGACGACGCGTCGTCGGTAACGATGAGCTCACACGGCTCGTCGAGATTCTGCGCTGCGCTGTCTATAGCCTGGAGCGTTTGCCCAATCAGCGCTTCTTCGTTGTAAGCTGGGACGATGAATGAAATCATGCGGAGTGCTCAGTAGTTGTTCGAGAGGCGGCTGCTGGCGGCGCCGCCCGAAAAGATCGTTGCGGCCGGGGCTGCCGAAGCTCCGGAAGCCACGCGTTTGCTGCTGTTCTTGCTCGCGTCGTAGCGCGCTGAGATGTTGCGAACATAATTTTGAGTCTCGCGGTATCGCGGAATCTTGTAGCCCGAATGCACCACCGCGTTCTCTCCCGCATTATAACCTGCGAGTGCCAGATCGACATCGCCGTTGAACGAGTCGAGCAGAAAGCGCAGGTATCTTGCGCCGCCTTCGATGTTCTGCGCGGGATCGAAAATGTTTGTCACTCCGAAGCGCGCGGCTGTCCCCGGCATCAATTGCATGAGACCGGTTGCCCCTTTGTAAGACCTGGCGTTTTGATGAAACCCGGACTCCTGGCGCATGACAGCGGTGATCAGATCGGGATCAACTCCATTGCGCGCGGCAGAAGCGGCGATCAACTCGTCGTACTTTGGATTGCCCGTGGTCACCTTTCCATCGCGTGCAGATATTATTGCGGCGGCCGGCAACACAATCGGCTGGGTAGATTGGACTACAGAGGGCGCGCCAGCGGCGGACGATTTAGCCGCCGCGTCTTTTGATGGCGCGCCCTGCGTATTTTGCGCGACTGCCGTTCCGGGCTTCACGATGGACGAAGGTGTTGGGATCTCGTGAACGACGAGCGCAGGCGTTCGTTGTAGCTGCTCGCTTGCAGCTCCGACGCTCAAATTGACGCTCGCTTCCTGGGCGCGCGCGTCGCTAACAATGATTGCAAATAAGACGGTGACGGTGAGGCAGACAGGCAGCTTCATCCCAATTCTCCACAGGCTCATATGTCTACTTTCTAACTCTCGTTGTGCGGCTCATAGCCGGCGCGAATTCCAATTCGTTTCGCTTTTGTGGGGACCGAGATGAAGTGGAGTTGAAACCTTGGAAGGGCGCTGCTCTTTAACCTCACTTCGGCAGCCAGTCATCCTCTGTTGATTTTGGATTTTGGATTTGTGATTTTGGATTGAATGGTAACAACCCCTCCTAATCCGAAATCTAAAATCCGAAATCACAAAGGCCTTGGCTTTGCGACCCGGGATCACTCCCGGTGTGCCCTTATCGGTGACTTCAAAACAACTTCTTAATGCGCAGTCAGTCTAAGATGCACGGCGTGCTTTGTCAATAATTACCGCGTGCCGGAAGTGCCGGGCGCTGAGTCGCTTTCAAGCCTTACCGGGTAACGTCCCGAGGTCAGAAGTCAGAGATCTGAAGTCAGAGGTCAGACCGCAACCGCAGTTGATCTCTGACCTCTGACTTCTGACTTCTGACTTCTGGCCTCCGGCCTTTAGTTCTTCGCGATGTTTGCTCGAAGCTCTGCGATCGTCTTACCTCGATCTCTGAAATAGTTGAGCAGGTTCCGCGCAAGTAATGAACCTTCCTGCGCGCCGTCCGCGGCTTTTTGAAGGTGGCCAACATAAGCGTCCTGCTCGGCTTCTCGCTTTCTCCCCATGCAAGAAAGAGCCGCAGCATATTCCATCGCGGGATCGCCTCCACGCATTGCAATTGATTTGACGATCAACCCGTAGCCGTCAATGTCGCCGGCAAGCTTCGGGCCCTGCGATTCATTGCCCGATTGCTTGTAGCTTTCAACCAGGTATCCGTAGTCAAACATCGCGAGCGCCGCGGTTCTCTTGTCTGATTTGACGCCGGAGTCGGGAATACGCGCCTTCAAACGCGATAGCAGTTCACGGGCGACCGCGTAATCTTTCACAGCGTAGCCGACCTTGTAATCATTCATGGACCACACGGCATACACGGTTGCCCTGCGAATCGTCTCCATCCTGACCAGGACTGGCGTTTCCGGAGTTAGCAAGCCCAGCGTGTCTCCGACAAGGCGGTTGATAATGTAGTTCTTGTCTACGGCGCGCCACTCCGAGCCGGTCCAAGGCAGCGACCGAGCATTCCCGATCTCGAACGAATGGCAAATGAGAGGCGGCCCCGCAAGCGCGGCTTGTTGGACAACCAATAAACATAGAATTGAAGTTACAGCGAGTGAGATCGAACGAAGCACTTTGCGATGCATACAAACCCTCCTGTTAGATTTGATTTCGTAGTCGGCGACTCGAAGTGTATCTTCGCGTCCGACCCTTAGACGGTGATGGTCCAGGTTTTCTTCCTTTCCCGGTTGCGCACGCTGCCAGCATGCGCGACATCACGAAGTGAAAGCTGTCAAAGGGTCAACCTCACAACTCATGAGATCGAGAAAGAATGAAAGGTCGGGAAGGTGGGCTTGCCCCCGCTCTTCCGGGATAATGACAACATTCCATCCTTCAGAGCGGGGGCAAGCCCACCTTCCCGACCTGTGAATGTTCCCACATGGTTTAACGAAGGCAAGCCCACCTTCCCGACCTATCATTCTTTTCACAAGCTTGTTGTGCAAGCTGCCACCATGCGCCACATCATTACTTGACTCGCCTTCCGCGCCGCCATACGATAGCTCCGCAATTCTTCCCAAAGGAGCAATCCCTCATGCCTGGCAAGAAGTTTCTACTCCTTGGTTTCAGTTTCTTCCTGCTCAGCCTGATCATTCCCGCGAGCACCGGCATCAGCGCCAACTCCTACTCCATCAGAGGGTCTGTCACCGACCAGCAGAAGAAGCCGATCTCGGGCGTGATGATCACCGCTTTCGATGCAGTCGAAGACAAGATGATCACCGTCTTCACGAAAGAAGGCGGGCGCTTCAAGCTGCCGGGGCTGACGAACCGCGATTACAAGCTGCGAGCGCGCCTGCCCGGCTTCGAAGATGAATTCACGAGCGTCGCTTTCAAAGCCGCAAGCACTGCGCTCGTCGCTTTTCATCTGACGCCGGCCGCCAATCTCAAGATGCAGGAGACAAGCGTAGACCGCATTCGCCTGATCAAGTGGCCGAACGACGAAGCCCGATTGAATTTCAGAATGGCTTGCGCTTACTGCCATCAAGTCGGCACCGAAGGCTTTCGCGCTCCAAAAGAAAAAGCCGACTGGGATGTCATGGTGCGCGACGTGATGGCGAGCCGCATCGGACTCGGCGCCTTCCGCTTGCTTCATAAAGACACTCAGGCAGCGCTGCCCGGAATGCTGTACGAAACCTACAAGCAAGGCGCTGAAGCCAACTGGCCCGCTTACACGCCGCCGCCTCCCCCATCGGGCGACGCGCTCAATGTCGTCATCACTGAGTGGCCAGTCGGGCATGAGAACAGCGCGCTGATGCACGATCTCGAGATCGGCGATGACGGATTGATCTACCTGGTCGATATGGTGCACGACGCGCTTCGCACGCTCGATCCGAAAACCGGCGAGCGAAAGTCCTACTCGATTCCCGGCGGAGTGAAGGACGGCTCGGGCGACTATCCCCTCCAGGGACCGCATTCGATCGAGAAAGCGCCAAACGGCGATATGTGGATCACGTTAGCGCTCGGCGGGAAGATGGCCCGCTTTGATCCGAAGACAAAAGAGTTTTTGCTGATCGAGAGCGGCGAAGGCGGCAAGCGTGGTGGTTATCCTCACACATTGCGATTCGATCAGAAGGGCATCTGCTGGTACACCGACGCCGCGATGAACGCGATCTTCCGCCTCGATCCGGTGACGCTCAAGATAAAACAGTATCAACTGCTCAAACCCGAGCAAGCGTCGAACGTGCCGACGATGGGCGAGACCGGAGGGATCACTCCTTACGGCATCGACATCGCGCCTGACGGTAAGGTTTGGTACACGAAGCTCAACGGCCAGCGCGTAGGAGTGATCGACCCGGCTACGGGCAAGATCACCGAGTGGAAGCCGCCGGTCTACGGTCCGCGCCGGCTCGAAGTGGCCAATGACGGAGTCGTATGGATACCGGGCTACGGCAGCGGCGACTTCTGCAGCTACGATCCAAAGACAGACAAGTGGAAAGTGTATCCGCTCCCGGGCAAGGGAGACGATATTCCGTATGCGATCAATGTCGATCGCCGCACGGGTCTGATATGGATCTGCGGCGCGGGCAGCGACACGATGATGAGGTTCGATCCCAAGACAGAAGCGCTGACGGTGATTCCGATGCCGACTCGTGTGACTTACACAAGGGAAGTGGAGTTCGGGAAGGATGGCAGCATCTGGACTTGCAATTCGAATCATCCGGCTCGGCATATTGAAGGTCATCGCCAATCCGTGATCAAGATTGAAGTGACGGGCGGCTGATTCAGGACCAGTATTCAGTCATGCTTTCGTTGATGGACCTGTATGGGCGTCCCTCCGTGGGCGCCCCTCTTTGCA
>JADGNW010000517.1 GCA_017883315.1 Blastocatellia bacterium
ACCACGCTCCTTCTGGTGTAGTAGGGCTCGAGACCGCGTTAGGCGTCGTTCTCACAGTGCTTCATCATTCGGCTGGCGTATCGCTCTCTCGAATAGTTGAGATGTTAACCATCGGCCCCGCGCGAGCTTTCTCGCTTCCCGGCGGAACATTCGATGTAGGTTCTGCTGCCGACATAACGATCTTCGATCCCGACCGCGATTGGACCGTCAATCCGCAGCTCTTCAAGTCAAAAAGCCGCAACACACCATTCGCGGGATTGAAGCTCCGCGGGCAGGTTTCTGAGACGTTTATCGCCGGCCGGAGTTCTCGTTGAGGTGTGCACGCGTCGTAGCGGCTATGGCGTGAGGTCCACCTTCCGCATGAGGTCCGCATAACGCGGGTCGGAACGCAAGGAATCATAGTGTGGCTCAATTTTGAGGTACTGCATTTGGGGGTCTTGCGCGTTGTAGGCGCGGTCGAGCGCCGCGAATGCTTCTTCTTTGTTTCCAAGTCCGGCGTAGAGAATGGCTAACTCGCCGGGTGAGACGTATTCCTTCGTCGTCTTCAGTTTGTCGAGCAGGGCGAGAGCCTCGTTGCGCTTGCCTGACATCGCGTACGCGTAGCCAAGATATACTGGTACGCTTGTGTCCTCTCCTTTAATGCTGATGAACTTCTGATAGTTGGCTATGGCTTCCGAATACATTCCCTTGTCCGCGTAAGTGTAGGCGAGATATATGTACGAGTCCTCAAGATCGGGTTGCAGCTTGATGACATCTTGAAATAGCTGAATAGCCTCATCATACCGGCGCGCGGCAGTTAGAAGTAATCCTTCTCTGTTCCTGAACTTGATACTCAGCGGATCGAGATCCTCTGCCCGTTTGTTTTCGCTCAGTGCTTCCGTGTGCCGACCCACATCCGATAAGTAAATAGCGTAATCAGCGTGAGCCAAAGCAAGATTGGGATTCAATTCGATGGATCGTTTGTATTCGTTCTCAGCGCCCGACCAGTCCCACTCGCCTTTCTTGATAAGCGCCATCGCTGCGTGCCCTTCAGCCAGGGTGTCATCCAGATCCAAAGCTCTTTGTGCTGCCGCCTTTGCTTTCGGCGTTGCCTCTTTGGGATCGAATACGCCATTCTCTGCCAGGATGCTGCAGACCACAGCCTCGTTCGCGTAAGCCAGCGCAAACTCCTGATCGATCGCAATCGCCTGATTGAAGTAGTCGTAGGCTTTCTTCTTATTCTCAAGACCGCCCTTCCTGTCGTAATACACACCGTTGAGATAAAGCTTGTACGCCTGGTCGTTTTGTGTCGCATGCTTCGTCAGCAACTTTTCTTCGGCGCCAGTCAGGCGCAAGCGTAGCTTCTCCGAGATGATGCGCGCGATCTCTTCCTGCACCGCCTGCAAGTCGGTCGCCTTCCGGTTGTACTGCTCCCCCCACATCTGCGTCTTATCTCGCGTGTCATTAAGTTGGGCGCTTATCAGCAACTGGTCGCCACGCACCGTAACTCTGCCGGTCACGATCGCCTGCACGTTGAGCGCTTTTGCAACTTCCTGTAGGTCGACCCCTTTACCGTTGTATTTGAAACTGGAACTGCGAGCGATGACCTTGAGATGCGGCAGCCCGGAGAGAACATTGATCAAGCTCTCGCTGATGCCTTCTGATAGGTAATCCGTATTCGGATCATTACTGGCATTGTCGAACGGCAACACCGCTACCGATTTAATCGCCCCGCTCCCGGAAGCAAAATAAATGACCGTTGCTACTGCCACCACCAGCGCGGCCATAATCAGCGCCGATCCCCGCTTGTGCTGTTTGATCTCGCTGACAATATATTCAGCGCTTGATGCGGTGCGCGTTACTCCTATCTCGCTGCTTCGCCCCTCTATATCTTTTCGCGTTTCAACTATTGCCTTTCCCATCGTTTCCACAATGGTTGGTGCATAGCCGGTCCATGCCGACGGGGCCGGCGAAACAGATTGTTGGTCGCTTTCTACCTTCTTTCCCAGACTTCTCAGATCGCTGATCAGATCGCCCATTGTTTGATAACGTTCATCTCTGTCTTTGCGGAGTGCTTTGAAAACGATCTCTTGAAGTTCTGCTGGTGCTGCTGTCTCAGACGTTGCCATCGCTAGAGGCTCGCTTTGGAGTATTGCCGCGATGGTGTCACCAACAGTCGAACGCTCAAATGGTGCTTTACCCGTAATCATCTCATAAAGCACGGCGCCTAAGCTGAATATGTCGGTCCTTTCATCCACATCGAGCGCCCGCACTTGCTCGGGAGACATGTATTTGGGAGTACCCATGACCATGCCGGGCTCAGTATTGACCAATGGCAACAACCCCATCTCAGACTTGCCGCCCGTCGCTGTTCTTTGAGTGAGCTTCGCTATTCCGAAATCGAGTACCTTCACAAGGCCATCGGGACGCACCATTATGTTCTCGGGCTTTATGTCGCGATGCACCACTCCGACTTCGTGTGCCGCGCCCAGAGCGCTTGCTACTTGAATAGTGATGTTGAGCGCCTTTTGAACGTCAAATCTCGCCGCGGACATAAAGTGGCGGAGCGTCTCGCCCTTGACGAACTCGGTTGCAATGAAATGCGTTGAGTCCACTTCACCTATGTCAAATATCGTGAGAATGTTTGGATGATTGAGAGCTGATGCCGTTCGCGCTTCTTGTTGGAATCGGAGCACTCGAAGCTCATCATTGGTTAGCTCAGAAGGAAGCAGCTTGAGGGCAATCTTGCGGCCCAGACGTATATCTTCTGCAAGGTAGACCTCTCCCATTCCGCCTTTGCCGAGAAGATCAAGGATTTGATATGGACCAATTTGACGCATGGCGCTTAGGCCTGACCTATACTCCGTACGACCATGTATTTCAATACGACCATGTATTTCAATATGATTTGATAGAGGTGCAAGTGAGCGGGCATTCAACTCGACGCCGCGCGCCAGCTCCTGACCTCACGCGCTACTCGGTCAGCATCCTTTATGCAATCGCCCGTCGAGACTCCGTGCAGATAATTACCGATGAGGCGAAGTCCGGGCAGGTCGCGAAGCAGACTCTCGATTCGCTGCACCCGCGCGAAGTGTCCGAGGTTGTACTGTGGAATGGACCGCTCGTACCTGGTGATCGCGACGACCTGAGGATCGCTCGATATGCCTAGCACCTTCTGCAGTTCTCCATGTGCAATCGCGACCAACTCAGAATCCGCCGCCCGCGCCGCCCTCGGGTTCAGCGCGCCTCCGACGAACGCAGTGATCAGAGCTTGGCCTCGCGGAGCGCGATCGGGAAACAGGCTGGAGTTCCAAACGCAACCAAGAATGTTAAGCCCCTGGCTTGGGGGAGCGAGAAATCCAAAACCATCGAGATGGGTGGCGATCGTAGACTCGTCATACGCGAGGCTGACGATCGCAAGCGGGGGGTATTCTATTTCGTTTAGCAAGTGGCTTAGGTGATCTGAGACGCCGGCAACAACTGTGGCGGCAGTCTTCGCGGGCGTTGCGATAACGAGACGGTTGCAGGTGAGCTTGTGGTTTCTGCCTGCTCGCTCGAACTCAACTGAAAATCCTGTCGATTGCGGATTCTCCGGCGCGTGATCTGGAAGCGTGGCTTCAATCCGCGATCCGCGATCCGCAATCCGCAATTCTTCGCAGCCGGTCAGCAGGTCTTCACCGAGCTTGGATGCGATGGTCTGCGGCAAGAACGCCATCCCGTCTTTGAACGAGCACAACCGCCTGCGTGTGGGAGCTGCCTTGTCGAGCACGGCGCTGGCGGACTTGCGGGCGCGCCGTGCTTCGAGCGCTTTCGCGAAGGTGCCACGAAACAGGCCTCCATAGCCAGTTTCAAGGTTTGCCAGCTTCGGGAACGCCGCTTGAACGCTGAGCTGCTCCGCGTCGCCGGCGTAGATGCCGGAGACAAACGGCGCGACCATTCTCTCGGCCGCTTCGCGACCAATTCTGCGCCTGGCGAACGACGCGACGCTCTCTTCTGCTTCAGACCGCCGTACCCGCACGAACGGTTCTTTGAAGATCCGCAGCTTGCCGGCAAAACTCAGCAGCTTGCTCTTGATGAACGCGCCCGCCCCGGAAGGTACAGCGTGCAGGCGACCGGTGAAGTAAACATAAGCCGGCGCTTTCGGATCGCCTTCTACTAATTCATCGGTGACTCCCAGCTCTTCCACGAGAGCAACGAGTTCTTCAGTCCCTTGCGAGCTGTTGGGGCCGCGTTCGATCAGGAAGCCATCAATCCGTTCGCTGTGTATTACTCCTCCTACGCGAGCCGACTTTTCCAGCAAGGCTACGTCGACACCGAGCGTCTTAAGGCGATACGCGCACACCAGACCTGAGATGCCTGCGCCGATAACGATTACGTCTTTGTGATGTTGTGGCATGTCGCCTTCAACCCCAATGCTTGTAGGAGGTGGTCCTCCGTGGCCGCCCCTCTTCGTAACCAGGTCTCTGCCTTTTCACCGAGGGGCGGCCACAGAGGACCGCCCTTATAAGCACTTCTCGACAAGTCCCGCGAGCGCGTCGATGAAATCTGACCGGCAATTAAGCGCGGGCACGCGGCGATAGTGCGCGATTCCGACTTCCTCCGCCACGTGACGGTAGAGGATGTCCAGCTCGTAAAGAGTCTCGATGTGCTCTGAGACGAAGCTCACTGGAACGAGGAGCACTTGAGACACGCCCTCGAGAGCGAGCTTGCGAATCATCTCGTCCGTGGAAGGCCGCAGCCATTTCACCGGACCGACCTTGCTCTGAAACGAGAGCGAATGTGGCCGATCGCTCCCGAGACGATCCATCACGCTGTTGACGGTCTGTTTGATTTGGTCGAGGTACGGATCGCCTTCTTCGATGTAGCGCACAGGTACGCTGTGAGCGCTGAACACGATGTGGATTCGCGAGGGATCCTGATCCGGAAACCGCAAGAGTTCTTCTTCAATCGCCGCAGTCAGTGCGTCAAGGTAGTTCGCGTCGTCGTGCCATTGTTGAACCACCGATACGCGAGGCGCGGCGGCTCCATTGGCGCCGATGAGCGCATTCAGCCGGTTAAGACTCGAACCGGTTGTTGAAATCGAAAACTGAGGATAGAGCGGCAACACGACGAGGTGAGTTATTTGATCGCGACGAATCTGTTTGATCGCGTCTTCGAGAAAAGGATGCCAGTAGCGCATGCCGACGTACGCTCGCGCAGTAATTTCTCGGCTGGCCAGCGCTTGCTCGAGTGAGCGAGCCTGCTCGTCCGTTATTTTGCGAAGCGGCGACCCGCCTCCGATCTGTTCGTAGTAGCCGCGAGAGAGCTTATAACGCTGGGTCGAGATCAGCCAGGCCAGCGGCTTTTGTAGCGCCCGCCATGGCAAGCGGATGATGTCGGGATCCGAAAAAAGATTGAACAGAAAAGGTCGAACCTCGTCGAGAGTTTCAGGCCCGCCGAGGTTGAAGAGGAGGACTCCGATTCGTTGGTCGGTCGATGTCAATTCGGCCATGGCTCGTCAGGGTGTTACCGGGTTGCGCGTGTGCACCGCATCAAGGATTGTCTTCGGATATTATGCTGAGGCCATCGACGCCAACGAAGTGTTTCCGGTTATGAGTGACTACAGGGATATCGTGCAGCAACGCGGTCGCCGCAACCCATCCGTCCGCGGTTTGGATTGGTCGGCCATTTCGGCGAGCGTCCTCCATAACGTGGGCCCACTTGAGACAAAGGTCTTCATCCGAATGAAAGACAGTAAACGGCTTCCGATACGCATCGAGCTTCCGCTTCCTCGCCGTGCCCCAGTTGCTGTGGATGGCCCACTGATTTAACTCTGCGAGTGTCATGAACGAGATGATGATCTCCTTACCTGCGAGATGAGGCTTGTATGCCGCGCCCCTGGAATCGTGCTTGAAAATGAAAGACAATACGTCGGTATCAACCACAACGAGATCCATCACGGAAGTCTCCTGCTTTTCTCCTCTTTGCGCATCTGCTCGCGCCACTCCAGGAAATCATCCACGCTTTCATCTTCCGGCCACAGGTCACCCATCGCGTTCAGCTCGTCAATCGTTACAGGCTTTGCGCCACTCTCTAGTATTAGCTTTTCCAGCTTTGCGCGTGCGGTTGCTTGCTGTTGTGTCGGCGTACGGCCGATTGTATCAAGATCACTAGTTGCCATCTGATGCCTCCGATTTGTGGGATCAAGAGTTGGGTATTCTCAACCAGGCATCTCCCTGTCGCCCTCTTCGTCACGCCAGCGCCGAACGGTTGCAACGAAGTCATCGATGCTCTCGTCCTGCGGCCAGAATCTGCCAAGCCTTCTTGCCCTGGCGAAGTCCAACGGCCCGACACCTTGCTGCTTTGCCAGCGTCTCGACGTCAACCGTCTCGAAGAAGTCATACGTCGCTGTCTCGTGGACATCCAATTCTTGCTTTGCCATTTCGACTCCTCTTCGCCCGTTCCAGCAACCTATTCCAAAACCGTTTTGGCCGCCTCAATGAATGCACGCGCATTTTCCACCGGCGTCATTGGAAGAATACCATGACCGAGATTCAGAATGTGACGGTGACCGCCGCCCGCCCGAATAAGCTCGCGAGCCTTCTCAGTGATGATCTCTGGCGTCGATAGCAGCACACAGGGATCGAGATTCCCTTGAAGCGTCAACTGTGGACCAACTCGTGCGCGTGCGTCTCTCAAATCAATGCGCCAGTCTATGCTCAACACATCGGCGCCGCTTGTAGCCATCTTTTCGAGGAAGTTGCCGCAACCGTTAATGAATAGAATTGCCGGCGCGGCGCTATGATTTATCGACGCGAATATCTTCTGCTCGTAAGGGAGTGCGAATTGCTCGTAGTCCTCGCGCGAGAGCTCGCCCGCCCACGAATCGAAAAGCTGAATCACTTGCGCGCCCGCTTCGATCTGAGCGTTCAGGTACAAGATAATTGCATCGGAGATCTTGTCGAGGAGCGCATGAAATGTCGTGGGTTCGGTAAACATCATCCGTTTAACGTTGGCGTAGTTCCTCGAGCCGCCACCTTCGATCATGTAAGCCGCAAGCGTCCATGGCGCGCCCGCAAATCCGATCAATGGGACTGCGCCGTTCAGTTCCTGCCGGAGCGTGCGTATGATGTCCATCACAAAGCCAGTCTTCTCGATCGGGTCGGGAACGATTAGCCGATCGACCTGGTCGCGCGTGCGTATCGGATCTGGAAGCTCGGGTCCTTTCTGCTCGGTGAGCCTCACTTCTTGTCCCATGGCTTCTACTGGAATCAAGATGTCGCTGAACATGATCACCGCGTCGACGCCGATGATGCGATATGGTTGAAGTGATACCTCGACCGCGAGTTCCGGCGTTTTGCACAACGTTAGAAAGTCGGTGTCAGCGCGAATGGCTCGATACTCGGGCAGGTAACGTCCGGCCTGGCGCATCATCCAGACAGGGGTTCTTTCAACCGGTTCGCCTCGCGCGGCGCGAATGAGTAGATCGTTTTTCATGACAACAGGGTGTTCAGCTTCTTCAGCGCTTCATCAACAGTGGAATCAGAAAGCTTGCAGATGAACTCGGCTTTCCTTGCCTTCCAATCGAGACTCTTTACTTGATCTGAAAGGATTGTCCCGGTCACCTTCAGCCCGTGTGGAATATTCGCTTCGAAGGGATAGCCCTTGATCTGAGTTGTCACCGGACAAAGCAAAAGCAGACCAACTTTGCTGTTATAACGGCCCGGAGATAAGACAAGCGCGGGGCGTCTGCCGGCTTGCTCGTGGCCTGCTTGGGGGTTGAAATCGATCCAGATCACGTCGCCGCGATCTGGGACGTAAGACCTCGACATCACCAAACCTCTTTGCCGACGGGAACGCCGGTATCAATCTCCGTATGGAGATTCCGCTTAGTGACCCGTGACAAGAGGTCGTCGAGAGTATATGTCGGTTCAGACACGGGTTCGACAATTATTCTCCCCTCAACCAAAGATAAGTTGACCGCTGATCCTTCCTCGATGTTGGACTCAGCGGCAAAAGACTTCGGTATTCGAAGTGCGAGGCTGTTACCCCACTTCTGCACTTGCGTCTTCATTACGTCTCCTTGTGCGCCATCTCGTTTCGTGTCTACAACGAAGATACGACAACTGACGCCACTCACTCAAGGCATTGCGTCGTCCTTCATACAGGGTTCTCACTAAACATTCGACTTTGATCGGCTCACGCAAGCGTTGCCTGGTTCGTAGAACCTCCACTCCAGATGCGCATCGCGGGAAATCCCAATTCGCTTGCTGATGGCGATCTCCGGAGTACTTTCCCGCGCTTTGACCTTAATGCGCTGTCCTATCTTCTCCACGTTGAAACTCAGATCAATTCCGAACGCGTCGCATAAGCGGCCGGGTCCGC
>JADGNW010000518.1 GCA_017883315.1 Blastocatellia bacterium
ACGCTGTCGCTGCCAATCACCCGATCATCGTCAGCGCCTGTTTCAGGCTGCGCGTATTCCGGCGCGTTACCAGCACTGTACGCTGCAGGGTTACGATGCGGGCGATTCCGATTCCAAGTGGGTTGCGAAAATCGAGGCCGATCGAATCATCAACGACTATCTCGTGATCGATGGACGGGGATTAGTGTTCGTGGGACCGGTGGGCGTCGGTAAGACTCACCTGGCGGTTGCTCTCTTGCGTGAATTGATTGAGCGCTATCAGGTGCGTGGTCTGTTCTACCAATTCGGCGCGTTACTCAGACGAATCCAGGACTCCTACAATCCGGTGTCACAAGCTTCGGAGCTGGGAGTGTTGGGGCCGGTTTTCGAGGCGGACGTCCTGGTACTGGATGAACTGGGTGCGTCCAAGCCGACGGACTGGGTGCGCGACACAATGATGCAAATCATCAACACGCGCTATAACGACAAGCGACTGACAATCTTCACGACGAACTATTCGGACAAGCGTAAGAATGAAAAGGACCCGACTGAACTCCTGGAAGATCGGGTTGGCGTGGCGTTGCGTTCGCGGCTCTACGAGATGTGCAAGACCGTAGAAATTGAGGGCGAGGACTACCGAAAGCGCTCGCTGGCACAAACCGTTTGAGATGTGATCAATCTCAAATCCTTCAGCAAAACAGGCTAGAGACTCGGCCGCGCGTTCATTCCCTTCGCTGCTTCGATGACGGCCTGGCACTCAGCGTCGTAACGAGCGGCCGGCATCGCTTCCAGACGGCGCTCGTCAATGGGCCGGCCACAACGCACGCACACTCCATACGAACCTTCCTCGATCCGCAATAGCGCCTGATCAATGTCGGCCAGCATCTGTGATTCTCGATCGCCCAGTTTCAGAGCCATCTCTTCGGTTACGTCCCGCATAGCCAGATCGGCGCTTTCCTTTGCGTCGTCGCTCGCTGCATCAAGGGCCGCTGCCTGTTCTTCGCTAACGTGCCGCGCGTGACCAGGCAGTTCGGCTAACAAGAGTTGTTTGAAATGTTCAAGTTTAGAGACTTCCATAGACGAATCTTTCGAACTGCTGATCCAATCGCTCGCGATTAGTATTAGAACGGAGGTGCCGCGATTATAACCTGCGGCGAGGTGCAGCAAAAGCTCGCCCGGTTGCACAGTAGTGTTGCACCAGCGACGCTCGTTGTGTTTTTATCGTCTTTCACTGTCGAAACGCACCGCGTCTCGCTTCGATGGACACAGCCATAATCATAGCACTACTGCTCGCGGCTCTTATTTTCGTGATCGCGTTGCTTTACTCCGCTGTGGGGCACGCGGGAGCGTCAGGTTACATCGCGGCGATGGCCCTGTTCGGCATGGCGCCGCTCGTAATGAAGCCTACGGCGCTGACCCTGAACATCATCGTCGCGCTAATCGGTACAATTCGATTCTATCGAGCTGGATTTTTCTCCTGGCGCACGTTATGGCCGTTCGCGATCACCTCAATCCCGGCGGCTTACATAGGCGGGGGCCTCACCTTGCCCGTCGCGATCTACAAATCAATTGTCGGTGTGGTGCTGCTTTACAGTGCGGTCCGTTTGTTCTGGAGCGCCGACTCAGCGGACAACCGGAAGACCACGTTGGTCCCAATCTGGATGGCGCTGATCGTGGGCGCAGCCATTGGTCTGCTTTCGGGATTGACCGGTGTAGGCGGCGGCATTTTTCTCAGTCCAGTTTTGCTGCTGATGCATTGGGCCAAGACCAAAGAAACCTCTGGCGTGTCGGCGGCGTTTATTCTGGTCAACTCAATCGCCGGACTGCTCGGTCAGTATTCGGCGATTGCGTACCTACCGAATAATCTTGTTTACTGGGTGCCCGCCGCGCTGGTCGGCGGTTGGATCGGAACTGAGTTAGGGACCAGGCTATTACCGATCTCCGGGATTCGGAAATGGCTGTCAGTCGTCCTGGTTTTGGCGGGATTGAAGTTGTCGGCCGAAGCTATTCTGCTACTGATCGGCAAATAAGCTCGGCCGCCAACAGCGGGATCGTTAGTTCGTGATGACCGGTGATCGCATAGCCGCGCCCCGCTCCATCGGCGGTCGGGCGTCGCACGACATTCGTCAACGGACGATACGATTGGATGAAATCGAAATTAGCAGTCGTGATGTCATCAAGCTTGTCACCTAAATTGCGCACCAGTGTTACGCATTTCAAGAACACTTCCGGCAAAGTAACCGCTGAGCCGATATTGAGATAGACCCCGCCGTCATTCATCCGCCGGACCAGTTCCGCCAAAAGGCGAAAATCCGTATGCGAAGTGGCGCCCAATACTGCGCCATCTGCGTGGGGATGAAAATGAGCAATGTCCCCGCCAATGGTGACATGGGCAGTGAATGGCACGTGCGCTTCATAAGCCGCGCAAAGCAGCGAAGCGTCCTGATGCTTCGGTTTAAGGCCCAGCAAGGCCCGACCAACAGCCTCGCCCAGGCCGATGCCCTCGTTCGCGCCGTCGCGCGCGGCATTATTCAGAAGCCTTCCGGTTTCTTCCGCGCCACCGAAACCGCCCGATCCCAGAGTGGCATCGACATCTTCGGACGTAGAACCCACCATTGCGATTTCGGCGTCATGAACCAGCACAGAGCCGTTTGCGGCAATCGCGGTAACAAAGCCTCGACGCATCAAGTCAATGATGATCGGCCCCAGCCCGGTTTTGATCACATGACCGCCCAGGCCCCAAATGATCGGTTTGTGTAGGTTTCGTGCACGTCGTATTTGGGTGGCGAGCTCGCGGAGAGCCTGCACCGCAAGAATATTAGGCAGCGAAGCGAGGTAATGATGTAGCGAAGCGTTTTCCGTGACCGGCGAGGCGAAGTCTTCAACCGTAACCTTGCTCTCGCGCGAAGCAAGCGGATAAGTGCTGACTTGGTCGAGACTGATCGGCTTAAGATCTTTGTAAATGGACATCAGTTGGAGCGCAGGCATCTTGCCTGCACAGCGCGCCGCGCTCAATGCCTTTGAGTTCCTACTGCTCGCCGCCCTGACTGGGAAACAACTCACCCTCGACCAGCTCGCAGATAATGTGACCAATCAAATTGTGCGTTTCCTGAATTCGTTGTGTGTCATCGCTCTGAACAATCAATGCCAGATCGCAGAGTGCGGCAACGCTCCCACCATCGCGGCCGAGTAAACCTATGACTATCATTCCCTGCTTCCTCGCCTGTTCGCAGGCTACGGTCACGTTCGGCGAGGTTCCCGAGGTCGAGATCGCCAAACAGACATCGCCTTTGGTTCCCAGCGCCTCGATCTGTCGGGCGAAAACATTTTCGAATCCCGTATCGTTGGCGATGCAGGTCAGCACTCCGCCGTCTGTCGTCAGCGCGATAGCCGGCAGAGCCCGGCGATGCTGTAGAAAGCGGTTAACCAACTCGCCGGCGATGTGTTGAGCATCGGCAGCCGATCCGCCGTTGCCGAACACCAACAACTTGCCCTTGGCGTTGAAAACGTCCGCGATTATCTTGGCGGCCCGCTGTACGTCTGCGGCTTGTGCATCAAAAAAGCGCCGCTTCACGTCCAGGCTGGCGGCGACTATGGCTGAGATTTGATCGGTCACGATTGTTCGTTTGAAAGTTTCTCCAAGTCGGCAAGATCTTTGAGCCGGCCACTCGCCTTCTTGTTGATCTTCAAATAGTGCAGGTTAATGAGATTAACGGGGACATGGTTCATCGTTGTTTCAACTCTTTCACGATAGCACTCGTCGAATTCAACGCCCGAGATCGAAGTCATCACTTCAATGCGCTTCGGCTCAACGCCCATCCGCACAATCTTATCGCGTTGCAGAAACAAGTCCGTGGACAATTCGGGAACGCTGAAGCCAAACTCACTCAAGGCC
>JADGNW010000519.1 GCA_017883315.1 Blastocatellia bacterium
CTAATCAGTATCACCAACCAGAGCGTGCGAAGTAAAAACTGTAGAAGGTTATCCAAATTACTACCAATATTATCATCTCAATCAGCGCGCGGTGATGCGTCAGCGGCTCGATCAGTCTCGCTATCCCGCGCGCGATCAACGCCGTGAGAAAGAATCGAATGTACCTGGCAGGAATTGAGATCAGCATAAACGCGAGGAAGCTGCCGCCTCGCGCTCCCCACTCGACGGCGTAGATCTTGTACGGAATTCCCTTCATCGGACCGAGCAGCACAGCTACCAAACCGTTCTCGTCGATTTGACCAGTGACTCTTGTGATCAGGGCCGGGCCTATCGCTGGAACGTGATCGAGAGCGACTCGCGCAAGGCTGGGGTCGCGCGCGCCCACCACATACATCAACGCTCCGCCGGCAAGCGCACCGACTAGAGCGGCAACGGTTGCCTTCAATGCCGGTCTGAGCGCGCGACATGCAATCAAAGTCAATACCACGTCGGGAACAATGAAGAAGAATGTGGCTTCGGAAAACCCCCAGGCGAACGCCAGGGTCAAAGCCGCGCGACTCGAGACGAAGTCGTCAACGGAAGTTTGTGCAGCCCGGCTTGTCATTCTTCTTCAGCAAGCTCGTGCACCGCAGCTTCGAGCGCCTTTGTAATCTCTGGCCTGCTGCCTTGCAGGATTCGCGGGGCGCCGATTCGTATCTCACAGAAGAACGGCACCGGGATGAACTCGCCTTTTGGAAGGCTTCTTCCCATGTTCACGAGGTAAGCTGGAACGATCGCCACTCCGGGCATCTTTTCGATAAGGTGCGCGACGCCAGAACGAAACTCGCCCATCTCCTGACCCGAGCCGCGAGTGCCCTCGGGAAAGATGAGAATCGAGTCGCCTGCTTCAATCGCTTCACGCATTCGGCGAATCGGATTGTTTTCCGCCGTAATGTTCTTGCGTGCGATCGGCAAAATGTTGAACAACGTCTTGGTCAGCACCGAAACAAACCTGTTGCGCTCGAAGTAGTCGGCTGCGGCAACCGGCCGTATGCGTCGAAGGCGTCTCAGCGGAAAGAGGCTCAGCAGCGACATGGTGTCGAGATGGCTCGAGTGGTTCGCGATTAGAATGAACGGGTCCGTCTCGCGAAGATGCTCGCGTCCTCGCACTCGTAGTCCGATGAACAGCGCCATGAACGGCTTGATCGCAAGCGCGAAGAACATCATTTGAACGACGTTGCGAAGCGTCAACTTCATTGTCTTAGCTGCGATGCCTTCGCTCGCTGATCTCGAAACCCCGCTTGGCGAGACCGCTCTCTGTTCATCGTTCATCTGGGTTCATTTGGTGTAGAAGTAGCGAACGTAATGAAAGAATACCGGCGCGGCGTAGCAGAGCGAATCGACTCGATCCAACATCCCGCCGTGACCGGGTATCACGCTGCCGAAGTCTTTGACACCGAAGTCGCGCTTGACGGCGCTCATCACCGCCCCGCCACAGAAACCCGCAACCGTGATTAAGAACGAAACCAACAGCGTCTCCTTGATTGAAAACGGAGTGAGGAATCGAATCCCGAGACTCAATAGCATTGCGCTTGCTATTCCGCCGATGAAACCTTCCCATGTCTTGTTAGGACTGACGGCCGGGATGATCTTGTGACGGCCAAGCGTCTTGCCCCAGATGTATTGCAACACGTCGCTCATTTCGACGACGAACACCAGGAACAAGACGAGCGTTCGTCCATTCGCCGCCGTGTCCGCGATCGTTGGGAAAGTCAGCAGATAGGCCATGTGGCTCAAGCCGAAAACGAATATCATCATACCCCAGTGAATCTGTGATGCAGACTCCACAAAACCCTTCGTCTCCTTCGACAACACCATTCGCACCGGCAGCGCCAGCAGCATATAAACCGGAATGAAGATGATGAACATTCCATACCAGGGAGGATCGAGGCCGATCCAAAGATACTGGATTGGCACGGCTAGAAACGTGAGGACCAGCGCGTGATGATCTGCCGGGCGGGTCTTGAGCAGCGTTACATATTCCTTCAACGCCCAAAAGCTCATCAGCGCGAAGAAGCCTAGCGATAGGCGATTGCTCACGACTATCGCGGCGAAAAAGACCGCCGCCATGATCCACCACGCACGAACGCGCGCCGCGAGTTCGGAGAAGTCTTTGCCGGGACGCGCGCGTTGAAGCACGGCGACGGCTACTGATGCGACTACGAGCACGCCAAGCACCAGCAAACCCATCTGCAACAGCGGTGAGAGGTTGGTTATAGAAGTCATTCGCCGATCACTTCACCTCGCGTGAGCGCAGCTCCTTAAGCGCTTGAGCCACGCGATTCAAACACGTTGCTACAGTCAGCAGCGACGCGACTGCAAATATCCATGGCCACGCACTGAGGACGGCGGGGAATAAGAACGTCGCCAGTCCCAGCGCGCCAACTACAAACGCGCGATCGCTCTTGCCCATCGGGCCTTCGTAATGGCGGCTCGCTCCGAGCGCGCGTCCAAGCACGCCGCTGAACTCCGTAAGCACAGCGCCGATCGAGAACGCAATCACTGGCCATCTCGCTGGTTCATAAACTAACGCGAGCGGCAAGTACAAACCAAGATCCGAAACCGCATCGCCCAACTCGTTGAGCACCGCGCCGAGATGAGTCGACATCCCGAGCTCTCGAGCCATCATTCCATCTATCGCGTTCAAGGCCATGCGCACGAACAACCACACCGGCAACAGAAGCAAGAGCGTGGGCTTCGCTGCTGATTGCGAGACTGCGACGCCGACCAGGATCGAACCAACGATGGCTGTTACCGTGACGATATTCGGTGTCAGCCCGGCTCGCGCCATCGCGTTCATCGCCGGCCTTAGCAGGCCTTGAAATTTCGGTTTGAGATCGTAGACAGAAGGCATGATTCATTTTCCATTTGTCATTTGCCATTTTTCATTGGTCAGCATTGCAAAACTCGGCGCAACCAACAAATGACTGTGACCGATGGCAAATGGCAAACGACAGATGCTCACATGACTAATGTCCGATGACAAGTGACAAATGACCAATGACAAATGATCTGCCCTTTGCGCTTTGCCCTGCGCCTTTCTATAATCTGAGCCGCCAACACTGGAGGGTGCATGCTAGTTCCAAAGGTTCAACTCATACCATCGTCTGAGCAGGTCACAGATCTTCTGCGCGAGACCGGCGCTTTACGCGAAGGCCATTTCGAATTTCCCACCGGGCAGCACACCGGCCATTATTTTCAGATGCCGCTTGCGATGCGTTATCACGGCAATGCGCGTGTCTTGAATGTAGCTCTATCGAGGCTGCTTCGCCGCGAGCCTGAAGTCCTGGCGGCGCTTCCCAAGTGCGCGATCGTTGCGCCGGCGGCCGGGGGAATACCAGTAGCTTTTGGCGTGCGCGAAGCGTTGAATGCCGATCAGATATTCTGGGCAGAGAAGGACGAGGGTCGCTACCATTTCAGGCAATACCTCGATGCGAAGGGTTTGAAGTGCATACTGGTCGACGACCTCGTGCGATCCGGCAAGGTGATCACTAGTATGATCGACGTCATTCAGAAGGCCGGGGCCGAAGTAGTTGCAATTGGATCTCTGGTGCACTTCAAGGATGCGCATTTCGACGCAGGTAATGTGCCTTACTATGCACTTCTTGAAGTTGAAGCTCGTTTTTATCAACCGGCAGAATGCCCGCTTTGTAAGACCGGCCAGCCGTTCGAGAAGGTTTGGGCGTAGCTCCAAGAAATCTCCGTCGAGGTGAATGAACATGCGAACGCAAGTTAACGAAAACCAATTTGACCGTGTGCGCCACATGGCGCTTGCAGCGATTCTCTTACTCATCGTTTCAATAGGAGCGATGGGACAAAAGCCGTCGCCGGCGCCCACGCCGATGGTAGGCGTAAAACTGTCCGCGGGACCTGAAAAGGCGCTTGCGGCGCCGGACGGGGAGGTCGCCGACAAATACGCGACTGTATTCGGCGCTAAGATTCATTACCTGGATGCGGGCAGCGGACCGGTTGTGATCCTGCTTCACGGGCTGGGCGGGAGCACTTCAAACTGGGCGCCGACTATTGCGCCGCTCGCGCAGAAGTATCGAGTGATCGTGCCTGACCAGATCGGCTTCGGCAAATCAGACAAGCCGATGCTGAACTATCGCGTTGGCACGCTTGTCGATTTTCTCGACGGCTTCTACAAACAACTTGGCATTCAGAAAGCTTCGCTGGTTGGCAATTCGCTTGGTGGCTTCACCGCCGCGGCTTTTGCCATTGCGCATCCGGAAAAAGTCGACAAGCTGGTGCTGGTCGATGCAGCCGGTTTCACGGTCACCGGTGACATTGATCCGAGGGTACTCAACGGCTTGAACGCCTCGACGCGGCAACAGGTGAGGGATCTCCTGTCGCTTGTCTTCTTTAACAAGGAGCAGTTCGGCAGCGATATGGCGATTGATGCGTTCTTTGCGAGCAGGGTGACCGCGGGCGATCAGTACACGATTCAGCGATTCATAGACTCGATCGCGCACAGCGAGGACATGCTGGATGGCAAGCTTGGCGCGATCAAGCACCCGACGCTGATAATTTGGGGAAGGGAAGACGGGCTGACGCAGCTTGCGATGGGACAGCGCTTCAATAAAGAAATTGCGGGCTCACAGATGTTGATCATAGATAAGTGCGGCCATGTCCCTCAACTCGAGAAATCGGCGGAGTTCAACGCAGGCTTGATGAAGTTTCTCAGCGGGGCGAAGTAGTTCGCAAATAGAGCCGATTTTTACGGGGTGGACGGAGAGTGCTGACGGCAGTCAGATTTCCTATCGTCCACCCTATCTTCAAAAGCCTTCTCGATTTCTCCCTCCAGGGCTTGCAAGCGGCTCGACAATTTAGTAATCATGACACCGCAGAATTTCTTGGTTTCTCCTTTTTTTCATTTGTCAGAAGTATTAGTGATCTCAGGTTGATCGCGGGCTTGGCCGGGGTTGCTCAAAACATGGTGTAGGAAAACAAACCCGAACCAAAGCCTACTCCACGACGTGAACGAACCGAAAAGGCCGAGCGAGTCAAGGTTGAATAGAGAGACGCAGGGGCCATCCTGATGCTGAAATCAGCGAGTTGATCTGCATTACTATTCAGCAAGAGAGACTTCAGTGAAGAAGACAGAACCGCCAAACCAGGAGGAGTTTGACGCGTTGCTCGCGTGGCTCGACCCGGACCGCGCGCGCGCCGGCGAAAAGTACGAGGAGATACGCACCAAGCTCATAAAGATTCTTGAGCGGCGTCAATGCCACGCTGCTGAGGACTTGGCGGACGAAACGATTAACCGGGTCAGCCATCGGGTCAAAGACATTGCCAGTACTTACGTCGGCGATCCCGCGCTTTATTTTTACGGCTTCCTAAAGAACGTTTACAAGGAATGGTTGAAATGGATAAAGGAAGAACCGACGAATCTGGACAACGTAGTGCTCTCGGCGCACGAACCAGCCGAAGATGTAGAGCGGATTCACGAATACTTGGATAAATGCAGGCAGAACCTTGAAGATCCTGAAGACCGCGACTTGATTGTGAACTACTATGAGAAGGAAAAACGAGCGAAGATAGACCATCGGAAGCAACTGGCGGATAGTCTGGGAATCACGCTGAACAGTTTGAGGATGCGCATCCATCGGATCAATGTGCTTCTGCAAAAGTGTATAGGTGACTGCCTCAACGACGATGGGTCGGCTGAAGCGGGTCATGTTTTGGCCGGATGAGCCATAACAGTATGGCGGGGTAAGGTAGCAGCAAATGGTGCATGAGAATCAAGATGACGGCTTGATCAGGAGATATCTGCTTGGCCAGCTTGCGGAAGACGAGCGGGAGCAGCTCGAAGAGAAGATGATGGCTGACAACGAATTCTTCAACGCGGTGCTTTTGGCAGAGGATGAGATGGTTGAGGAATACGTTCAGGGCGAACTGCCCGCGAGTGACCGGGCGGGATTTGAAGCATCGTTCCTGTCGACTCCAGAAGGGCGGCAACAAGTAGCTTACGCTACGGCTCTGAGCAAGTACGTTAAGGATGTTTCACCGGCTCCGGATCAGTCACTCGCCTGGTGGAAACGTCCAGCTTTTGTTCCCTATTTCAGATTTGCAACTGCCGCGGTTGTTGTGCTGGGCGTCGGGCTGGGAATCTGGTGGATCATTCCTCAGTCAGACGTGAGCAAAGGCCTAAAGGCCCTTGCCTACGCGTACCGCGACCAGCGCCCGCTGGAAGCGCGAATATCGGGTTTCACCTACGCGCCCGCAGTAACCACTCGGGGCGGGGGTGAGGCGAAGGTCGATCAGACTGCTCGCAATCGAGCTGAGAGGATTCTGCTTGATGCGGTGTATGAACATCCGGGTCCCAAGTCTCGCCACGCACTTGGACGGCTTTACCTGGCCGAGAAAAAGTTCGACGATGCGATCACCCAGTTTGAAGAAGCTCTAAAGGCAGACCCGAACAACGCGCAGCTTCACAGCGACCTTGGAGCTGCGCTGCTAGAAGAGGGAAAGGTTGACCAACTAAAAGGCGAGTCGGAGAAAAGCTTCGAGGAATTCGCGCAGAGCGATGAACATCTAAGCAGGGCGATTGGGTTGAACGGGTCACTATTGGAGGCTCTATTCAACCGCGCCCTATGCCATGAGTCTATGTTGTTATATCGCGGGGCCGAAAAAGACTGGAAAGCCTATATAGAGAAAGACCCAGGCTCAAAGTGGGCGGATGAAGCCAGAGAAAAGCTCAAAGAACTTGAGACGCAAAGTCCACAGACCTCGCGAAGCGTAGAACAGCCCCTTGAAGATCTCCTCGACGCATGCAAATCCAAAGACGGCGACCGAACGTGGCAAGTAATCATTCGAAACCGCGACCTGAACGGGAGGTTCATCGAAAGCAGAGTCATTGACACCTACCTGGAGTTGGCAGCTAAGGGGCGCGTTGACGAGGCCAAAGAGAGCCTATCCACTTTGTCTTATGTGGGAGCTGTGACTTACGAACACTCGCGCGATAGGTTCATAGCGGACCTGGTTCGCTTCTATGAAAGGGCGACGGCTGCCCAGCTCAATGGAATCGTGCAATCGCACGACCTGCTGAAGGCCGCGCGTGAATTCTATTCCAAGCCTGATTTCGACGCGGCTCTCGAATCGTACAACAAGGCCAAAGCCGGCTTTGCGTTGGCGGGCGACTCCTGTGAGGCGGCATACACAGACTACATGATTGGCGGTTGTTATCTGGGACAGTCAAAAATCGAGTCGATGCTTTCGCAGTTTCAAACTCTTGCCCGAAACTGCGAACAGGCCGACTACATCTGGCTGTTAGCCCAGACTCTAACCAACCTGTCTAATGCTGACCAATACTTTAGAGACTTCTCGGCGGCGATAAGCCATACCAATCGCTCTTTGAGCCTTTCTGTCCAGATGGGCGATAACATCGGAATCTTAAACAGCCGCTTTCAACTTGGCGAAGTATACAGGTTCCTAAACAACGGCAGAAAGGCTCTTGAAATGCATGTGCGCGATCTGTCACGGGCACAAACTTTTTTCCCGAAGCCTGGTCAGCTCTGGGGAAGATATTTCTCAATCTCTAGAGCTTTAGATCAGTTGGACCTCGAAGCGGCGGCAATTGATTATCAGATGGAGGCTCTTCAGCTAGCGACCGAAGCTAAGAGCCCGCGGCTGATGTGCCGCTCCGATAATTTTTTGGGATTGATGCTCGCAAAGCGCGGCGACTATTCCGGCGCTGCAAGCTCGATCGACCGAGCGATCGAGATGGGAAACTCTCTCGCTGGAAGACCAGTTCAGTTAGAGGCTACTGCCTATTCTTTTTTGCAGCTAGGCTCCGTCTATCGGAAAGCTGGAGATTTCAATAAGGCGTTAGAAAACTATGAGCGGGCCGTTCAATCCTATGATGAGCTAGGCTCCAAGTTTTTTGCTTTTACCGCGCGCAAAGACAAGCTTCTATGCTGCATCGAGCAGAGCGACTGTGCCGAGGCGAAACAGCAGTTGGAGGTGGTCCTGAATCTCTTTGAAGACCAGAGAGCGAAGATACTGGAAGATAGCAACCGCACTACTTTCTTCGATGGCGAGCAGAGTGTCTACGATTTGGCTATCGAGTTCGAGTACTACAGGGAAAGTAATCCAAGTCAAGCTTTTGACTACTCGGAGAGAAGCCGTGGCAGATCGCTAGGCGAGCTGATGGGCACAAATGTCAGGAGTTCTGATGGCACGAGCGGTGAAGTGAACCTTGACCAAACCTCTCAGCCACTAGATGTCGAAGAGATTAGGGTGCGAATGCCGGCCCAGGCGCAGATAGTTCAGTATGCCGTTTTGAAGAACAGTATCCTGATTTGGGTTTTGTCGAAGGATGGCTTCTCGGCTGCGTCGCAGAGCATATCTGCGGTCGCTGTGAACGACAGGGTCACCAACTTTCTTCAGCTTGTGTCGAGCAATTCTGACAGTGACGTGGAAGCCTTAAACCGCGAGTCGATGGATCTGTATGACCTGCTGATCAAGCCCGTTGAAGATCGGATCGACAGAGGCAAGATGCTCTGCATAGTGCCGGATAAGATTCTCAACTATCTCCCGTTCGGAGCACTGCTCTCTCAAGGGTCAAAGAAATACTTCATCGAGGAACAAGACTTCGAGGTGTCTCCTAGCGCGAGTATATTCGTCCGTTGTTCGGACTTCGCGCGTGCAAAGGAAGGTGCAAAGAATGAGGCGCTCACCATAGTGGGTAATCCGAGCTTCGATCATCGTGAGTTCGCCGACCTCGCTGACCTGTCGGCGGCTGCCAAAGAGGCCGGAGCTATTGCAGGTCTTTACGGATCTTCTCGCCCAATCATTGGAACGTCAGCTACCAAGAAGCGGGTCGTGAGCGAGATGGAAAAATCTGATGTAATTCATCTGGCGACGCACGCAATCACTGACGAGTGGAACCCCGGGCGTTCGAAGCTCTTGTTGGCGAAAGAGGCTCAGGGCGCGGCGGGAAACGACGATGACGGAGTGCTTCAAGTTGACGAGATATACAAGCTGAACCTTGCCCGAGCGAGACTAGTCGTCCTTGCGGCATGCCGAACAGCGGTAGAAAAATACTACGGCGGTGAAGGGATGATTGGCCTCGCGCGACCTTTCATCGCAAAGCGAATCCCGCTCGTCGTGGCGAGCTTGTGGCCGGTTAGTAACGAATCCACCGCCCGCTTGATGACAAACTTCCATCGTTTGCGAAAGACCAGAAGCGAGCCGACCGCGCAC
>JADGNW010000520.1 GCA_017883315.1 Blastocatellia bacterium
AAAACGCCGTTCCATCCGATCTGCGCATCGATATTCTGCGCATTCCCGGTGAGCCGATATATGTCGCCGCGAACGTAGGTCATGAAAACCACACTGGGATCGAGCGGGTCAATGACCGAGTGTCCGCCGTCACCCGATACGACTTCGCGCCAGCTCTGCGAATCTCCTATTCGCTGCTGGCTCCCATTGTCCTGCGTGCCGCCGTAGCTGATCGCCGGGTTGGTCGGATGCAGCGAGATGCCAACGAACTGCGACAGCGTCAACCCTGCATTCAGCGATTGAAAAGTCGCTCCGTTGTCGGTGGTCTTCGACACTCCGCCGTCATTGCCTGCGTAGAGTTCATTGGCGTTGGGTGAGAAGGCCAGGGCATGCTGATCGGTGTGAGTTTTCGACCCGCCCGGAGCGTAGGTGTATCCCTGGCCACTGTCATAAAAGTTCAAAGTCATGTTCGTCCAGGTATCGCCGCCATCGGTGCTCTTGTAGATGTCTCGTGAGCCGAGATAGAGAGTCAGCGCATCGCGAGGATCGGCGAACAGGTACGTGTTGTAACCCAACTGCCCGAGATCGACCGTCCACAGATAGTGATCGCTCCAGGTTGCTCCGCCATCGTCACTGACCCTCAAGTGAGCCTCGGCATTCACGATGAAGCCGCCGTAGTAAACGTAGATTCTTCGAGAGTCAGACGGACTGATTGCCACTCTTATGTCGCGCCGCCTGCTGAAGTCGTATTGCGCAGTGAACACGTTTGCCCAGGTGCTGCCGCCATCGGTCGAATGGTAGAGTCCGAATGCCGGGTCGGTATCAGGGTCGATGCGAGACAGACCGGCGTAGACGTTTCGTGAATTCGAGGGATCCAGGATCACGTCACGAGCCGCACCCGCGAGAACCCTGGTCCAGTTGACGCCGCCGTCGGTCGAGAGATACACGCCGCCGGATGTGACTTTGCTTCCGGACGCGACCGAGTACTGGGCAACGTAGAGCCGATTCGGATTCGCGGGATCGACTTCGAGTCTCGCAATCGAGCCCGGCGCCGGGAGGGTGTTATTGCTCACTCGCACCCAACTCGCTCCTTCGTCGGTGGACTTCAACACGCCGCTTCCGAGATACCCGAGCTTCGTGTCTCCCATGCCGGCGTACGCGATCGAGGGGGTACTCTTTGAGAAAGCAAGATAGCCTACTTCCAGATCCGCCTGGTCGTCCGAGACGGGAATGAAGCTGGCTCCGGCATCTGTCGAGCGCCAGATGCCGCCGGTTGAAGTGCCAAGCAGAACAAGCAGCGAGTTGCTTGGTGACACCGCGATTGAATTAACGCGGCCGCTTGTTGGTCCCCAGGAATCGTACCAGGCTGACACCGTGGGCGACGGACCGATCGAGCGCCACGCCGCTGTTGCCTGAGTCCGAAGGCGTCCGCTGATTTGAAGCTCAGTTTGCGACTTCCACGCCCGACGCCGCGCATCGGCTGGAATCGCGTTCGACCCGTAGGTGCGTTGAAACATGAACCAGTCGCCGCGCCCTTCGGGGTCTTCCTCGAGGCCGGGGCTCGACTCTGGCTCCGGCATCGAAGGAAGAACAGATGGCGCGAGTTGTAATTGGGGGATGTGCTGAAAGAGGCTCTGGACGCCGGTTCCAGGGCCCCGCGTCGCCCGCTGCGCTTCTTCGCGCGTGCGCGAGGCGGGTGGTGAAGATGAATAGCGAAGGCTGGCGGACGCCGTGAGAAACGCGCATACAACTCCCAGGATTGCTTGTAGCGCAGCGCGGCGATGAGCAGAAGAGAATCGCAGCTTAGTTGTTACTCGCCTCAGCATTACACAACATCCTGTTCAGTCAGCAGCAGCGGCTCGTTTCGCCGCTGTGTGAAAGCATAGTGTCGATACGGGGGCGAGTTCAATCTAATTCGCGGCTTCGGCGGATTCTGCCGCCGCGGCCTGCGTGGTTGATTCGTGCATCCAACGTCGCAGCTTTTCCATGTCTTTTGCGACGGTACGGGAGGCGGCGAACAAGACCAACATGAGCAATCCACCGAACACGGGTATGAGAAACATCGCCATGTGCAAGCCTTCACCGCGAAACGGCTCGAGCGCCTGGCGTGTGAACTCCGTGACGCCCGCGCCGACAGCCGCGCGCTTCGTGAAATAATCACTTGCGAGTCCGGTCCCAACCGGGCCAAGCGAAGCTCCGAGCACGTACATCGCGAAGAAGTAAAGAGCCATCCCGCTTCCTCGCAACGAAGGCTCGATTACGTCTTGAATGGTTGAATACACAGTAGAGTAGTAGACGTACATTGCCGCTACGCCGATACCCATCAGCGTTGCGAAGGCGAGAGTGCTGCCCGCGGGCTGCGTTAGTCCGAGATAGTGGAACGGCGCCGACAGAAGAATCGCGATGGCTCCAACCAACAACCGCCCGTCGGCTCGTCGCCTCACGACTGCGTCGCCGATTATTCCGCCGAGTATCAAACCGGGCACGCCAGCCAGCCCGTACACGAACATCGATATGAATCCTGCTTGCTTTGTCGCATCGGAGATGTCCATGCCGGTGAGGTGATACCGAATCAGAAACGGCGAAAGGAAAGAACCGATCGCATACATATTGAAATTGTGAAGCGCTCCAGAAAGTATCAGCCACCACATCGTTGGAATAGATAACACCAGAAGGAACGGTTCCATATACGCGTCGATGCCTTTTCGAAAGGCGATGCATAGGACCACAAGTGCGACGAGTCCGACAGCAAAGTACAAGGGCGGCACCCAATCCGAGGTCTTGCTCCAGAACACTGCGTAGAGCAACGCGACAAGAACCAGTCCGCCAAGTAACCAACGCGATCCGGTTTGCGGACCCGTTCGCCGCTGACCCCCGATCGCGTGAACTTCAGTGGCTCCGCGATCAGGTTCGTAGATGAACAAGGCCAAGATCGTGCAGAGAATTCCCGGTATGCCGGCAACATAAAACGCCGAACGCCAGCCGAACTGGTGAGCGACGGTGCCGCTCACGGCGTAGCTGATTGCCACACCGATTGGAAGGCCCAGCATGAAAACCGACAACGCTTTTGCCCGGCGGCTGGCAGGAAACAAGTCTCCGATCAGCGAACTGGAAGCTGGAGCACAGCTCGCTTCGCCGACGCCGACTCCGAGCCTGAGCGCGAAGAGCTGCCAGAAGTTTCTAGCCAACCCGGAGGCTGCGGTGAAGACGCTCCAAATTAGCACACCCGCTGAGAGTATTCGCGTTCGGCGAGCCTTGTCGGTCAGCCTTCCGAGCGGCAGTCCGACCGCCGCGTAGAGCAACGTGAAGGCGGTGCCGAGCGTGCCAAGCGCTGTATCGCTAAGGCCCCAGTCTTTGCGAACCATTTCACCGATCGCACCCAGAATCTGGCGGTCGAAGAAATTCATCGTGTTGATCGCGAACAGCACCGACAATGCGAATACCGCCCGGCCGCGATTGGTCATTTTTGGGTCTACCTTCCTTGAAAGTTCGGCTTTCGCTTTTCGAGAAAAGCCGCCACGCCTTCCATGAAATCCTCGGAGTGAAAACATGCGTCCTGATTCACCGCTTCGAAATCAAGCGCCGATGCGAGGTCTGAATTCTGCCCGTGATTCAACCCTTCCTTGATCTTTCGCAAAGCGATTGGGGCGGCCAGCGCAAGCCGCGCTGCTATAGCATCGACCGTCGTGTCGAGTTCTTCGAACGGAACGATTCGATTGACCAATCCGAGAGCAAGAGCCTCGCTTGCGGTGATGATGTCGCCGGTAGCCATCAACTCGAAGGCCTTCGCGTAGCCTACTTGGCGTGGCAGGAAATAGGTCGAGCCGCCATCGGGCATGAGTCCGATCTTCACGAACACCTGTCCGAACTTCGCCTGTTCGGATGCGATCAAAATGTCGCTAGCGAGCGCGTAGTTGCACCCGACTCCAACCGCAGGACCGTGCACTCGCGCGATGATCGGCTTTGATAATCCGCGCATTGCAAGGATCGTCGGATTAGTGTGCTCACGAAGCGAAGCAGTGACGTCGATGTTCTTGATATCGCGCTCGGAGGTAGCTTGCAGATCGGCGCCGGCGCAGAATGCGTCGCCAGCGCCGGTGAGTATAACTACTTTGCTTTCATCTTCGGAGGAGCGTTGGATCGCTTCGTGGAGCAACTCAACGGTTTCGATATCGACCGAGTTGCGCTTCTGAGGGCGATTGATGGTGATGCGCTTTATGCCATCTTCGAGGGTGACCAGCAGCTTATCACTCGAGGTCATGCTGTTCCTTTCGCGATGATGTGTAGGAGTTGAAGGCGGCGTTATTCTCTTATAAAGACCATCGTTTTGCAAACATGACATGTAGGAGCGGCCCTCCGTGCCCACCCCTCTCCGATGTGAAAGATTCAGCCGCGATCAGGGGTGGCCATGGAGGACCGCCCCTACATGATGGACACTGGTTGAGGCGATGACTTATTATCGCACCCATCGCTGATTCAGCTTGAGCAGTCGGATTAGCCTAAGCCCAAAGGAGCATCACAATGAAAAGAGCGCTTCTACTTGTCATCACGCTATCGCTAGTAATTCCATTTGCCGCGCAGTCGAAGACGACTCGCGTCAGCGATGAAGCTACGATCTACCGCGATGAATACGGAATTCCACACGTGTTTGCGCAGACGCTCGAGGCCGCGTCGTTCGCAGTAGGCTACGCGCAAGCCGAGGATCGCCTCGAAGAGCTGCTGAAGAACTACCGCAAGGCGAACGGCACGATGGCTGAGGTCTCCGGGCCGGACTACTATCGCAGCGACCTGATCCAACGAATGTGGCGTCACGCTGAAATCAGCCGCGAGAAATACAACGAGATCAGTCCGAAGATGCGCG
>JADGNW010000521.1 GCA_017883315.1 Blastocatellia bacterium
AACATGGGAATCGGAATGGTCGTAGTTACCGGAGCTGACGACGCTGTGCGACTTCGCGCGCATTTCGATCAGCTTGGCGAAGCGAGCTACGATATTGGCCGCGTCGTCGAGGGCGCGCGTTTGGTGATGCTGAAGGATGAAACCTGAAAGTTTCACGCGGCGCGTTTTACGTTGGACCATAGCTCAACCATGCAATAGATTCATTACCGAGGAGACGAAGCAAACGATGGCAAGCTGGTGTCCGAGCTGCGGACGAAATGTCGAGACCGACGAGAAGTTTTGTCGTCAATGCGGCATGCCTCAGCATCTCCAGGGCGAAGAGGCGACAACGTGGATGCTGAGTCCGCAGCCTGAGCCCGAATCGAATCGCCCGACGACGCCGGTCCAGTCCGGAACTACTTCACCGACGGCGCCTCCGACCGGTGACGCATACATTCCCCCGACGCCGACGCCTTATTATCCACCGCCATATCCAGCTCCATATCAGGCTCCATATCAGCCTCCATATCAGGCGCCGGCGCAACCGGGGCCTCACATCGCTTTGGGTGACTGGCTTTCAGGCGGGTGGCAAGTCTACAAAGAGAACTGGGCCTTGATGTCGGCCGCAACGCTGCTGGCAGCAGTGCTGGGCACAGTTACGATCGGGATTCTCGCCGGTCCTTTGTTGATGGGGCTTTTCCGCATGGCGTTCAAGACGATGCGCGGCGAGCGCCCGGAGATCGGCGATCTGTTCAACTGGCAGGGCCGGTTTCTTCAAGCGTTTCTGACCTTTCTGATCTTCGCGGTAGCGCACGCGGGACTAACCGGACTCGGAAACAATTCAGTGCATGGGTTGTTGAGCCTGGTCGTAACGCCGCTGCTCACAGTGATGCTTGGACTAACTATGTCATCGATAGTGGAGCGGGGTCTTGACGTTGCGAAGGCGATAAACGAAGTCGGCCGATTGATCTTTTCACGCGACGCGCTGATGTGGTGGGTGGCCGGATTGGTTTTTGCGGCAATCTCGGGAGGCGGCTTCATCGCTTGCGGGATCGGCGTGCTTGTCACGCTGCCCTGGATTATCTCAGCGTCCGCCGTCGCGTATAAAGACGTCTTTGGGATCGACGATCCGAACCGCACGCTTCATTGATTTACAATGTCCGACAAACTTCAGTTTGTCGCAGGCCCAGGCTGTCGAGTCCAAATCAGGAGCTCCGACAAACTGAAGTTTGTCGGACAAGTTTGTCGGACAATTTCATATGGATAACAACCCAGTAATCGAAGTTCGTTTTGGCGATTGGATAAGCGAAGGATGGACGATGTTCACCCAGCAGTGGAAGGGGTGGGTGACGTTATCGGCCAGCTTCTTCGTAGTCATCGTTCTGCCTATGCTTGCGTTGATCGCGGTGATGTACGTGATGATGTTCGCGACAATGATGGCTCAGCAGCAACACTCGCGAGGCGCGCCCCCGGGAATGCCGATCGCGGCATTTCTCGGTTTTTATCTTGGATTCTTTGCGCTCTTCATCGTGCTGATGCCGCTGACCGTTCTTCTGATGGGCGGAGCGTACCGTGCCGCGTTCAAGCAACTCCGAGGCGGACGTGTTGAGTTTCGTGATCTACTTTCGGCGCGAGATTGCTATTGGCGCTTGCTGGGAGCAGCGCTAATGCATGTTGTGCTCGGATTTATCGGCGGGATGCTCTGCATCATACCTGCCTTTATCGTCGGAGGACTCTTGTTCTTCACGTTTCCGCTGATAGTCGAGCGCAACATGGGCGTCTTTGAAGCGATGCGCGCCAGCCGCGATCTTACGCAACGCAAGCTTCTGATGTTCATACTCTTCGCCGCCCTTGTTCAGTTGATAGCGTCCGCCGGAAGCTATGTTTGTTATGTTGGGCTGCTCGCTACCTGGCCCCTGATGTTCACGATTACGGTGGTCGCATATCGAGATTGCTTTGGCGTGGAGGGCGCGAAGAGTTTCGCGCAAGCGCCTTCGCCTCAGCAGCCTGGTTACGGGTCTGGCTACGGGTCTGGGCCCGTGCCCGACTCGCCACCTGTCGAACAGCAGTCGATGGTGTGCCCAAACTGCCAGGCATCTTTGCCTGCGGCCGCGCAATTCTGCTTTCGCTGCGGAACAAATTTAGGGGCGCAATGAATACAGAACCCGAGCGGAAATCGAGAGGACAAATAGCCGTTGTCGGTGCGGGCTATTGGGGCGTCAACCACGTCAGAAATTTTCACGAGCTTGGCGCGCTCGGCATGGTGTGCGACACGAGCCGGCCGTCGCTTGAGAGGATAGCGGAGAGGTTTCCTGATGTTCGAATTGAAGGCGACTTCAGAAGCGCGCTCTCGGACGCGAACGTTCGCGGCGTGGTTATAGCGACGCCTGCTGCGACTCATTATCAGATGGCGCGGCAAGCTATAGAAGCAGGCAAGGATGTGCTTGTCGAGAAGCCTCTGACGCTTGAGGTTGCAGAAGGCGAGCACCTTGTACAGCTCGCGCGTGAACGCAGTGCGATCCTGATGGTTGGCCACCTGCTCGAATACCACCCTGCCGTTTTGAGGCTTCGCGAATTGATCGCGTCAGGCGAGATCGGTGATCTGCAATACATTTATTCTAACCGGCTCAACCTGGGGAAAGTGAGAAGGGAAGAGAACATACTTTGGAGCTTCGCGCCTCATGACATTGCGATCATCTTGAGACTCGTCGGCGAGTGGCCCGAACGCATCGCTGCAACCGGCGGCGCCTATCTTCAGGCTCGCATCGCCGACGTGACCGTCACTAACATCGAATTCCCGACCGGCATTCGCGCGCACATATTCGTGAGTTGGCTGCACCCGTACAAAGAGCAGCGCCTGGTCGTGGTCGGATCAAAACGAATGGCAGTGTTTGACGACGTGAGCAAAAAAGACAAACTCGTCGTGTACGATCAAGGTGTCGAGTTTGTGAACGGCGAGCCGGTTACACGAAAGAACGAAGGCATCACTGAACCGCTTGAAGCCGGCGAGCCGCTTCAGCAGCAGTGCATTGAATTCCTGGAATGTATCAGGACGCGCCGGCGCCCGCTAACGGACGGAGAGAGCGGCCTGCGGGTTCTGCGAGTGCTGGACGCCGCGGAACGATCGCTGGCTTCCGGCGGTTCGCCGATCGATATCTCAAATTATCTCAAATCTCAAATTTGAGATTCAGTGTTTCGGACAACAGTAATGGAAAGAAACTACTTCGTTCACGAATCAAGCTACGTTGACGAGCCGTGCGAAATCGGCGACGGCACTAAGATATGGCACTTCTCGCATGTGATGGCCGGCTCGAAGGTTGGGAGCCGCTGCAACATTGGCCAGAACGTGGTCATCTCGCCTCAAGTCGTGATCGGCGACAACGTCAAGATTCAGAATAACGTTTCGGTCTATACGGGCGTCGAGCTCGAGGACGATGTCTTTTGCGGGCCCTCGATGGTCTTCACCAACGTGACCAATCCGCGCAGTCACGTTTCGCGCAAGGACGAGTATCGCAAGACACTCGTGAAGCGAGGCGCGTCGATTGGCGCTAACGCGACCGTAGTGTGCGGTAATACGGTTGGACGCTACGCTTTCATCGGAGCGGGAGCGGTTGTGACTCGCGACGTGCCGGACTACGCGATGGTGGTGGGCAACCCCGGACGAGTGGTCGGGTGGATGTGCCAGTGTGGCGTGAAGCTCGATCTGTCGCGGGACCCGCAGAAATCCGATAGCGCAACTTGCGCGACGTGCGGGACGAGTTACGTGAAAGAAAACGGCGAAGTCAGCGAGGCCGCGCGCGGATAGGTTTCAAGCCGCGAGATGATCTCCGTGTATCGGAGTCGTGATGTCATCCGGCAACTGGCGCAACTCGATCTTCACTTCGCGCTCAGCACCGCACTCGTGACAAGTTTGAATCAATCGATTGTTGGTGCTTCTGGAATGGGGAATGCCCCAGTAGTGTGCGTGGGTTGTGAAAGATGACTGCATATCTCTTTATCGTTCTTCGGGGATATTGTTCCTGGCAAGGAAGCTGGCGAAGAATTCATCGGCTGGCATGCCGCGCTTCTTCTTCATGCTTTCGAGGCTGCGGCGAATTCCTTCGATCGCCTCCATACGCTCCTTGGCCTCCAGGAGATGCTGGTAGCTTTCGGCATCTTGTACCACCAGCGCGGCCCGCCCGTTAACCGTCAACACCATCGGCTCCTTCGTCTTTTTCATCTGTCTCATCAGCTTAGACGTGTCACGCTTGAACGTGCTGAGGCTCTGAATGTCCCGTGCAAGTTTCATCTCTCACGCTCCACCTTGCTAAATTAGCACTTTATTAAACAACTCAAGATTAACCCAGGAGAGTGAACGTAGTCAATCTTGATCGCTGTCTGGTTCATCATGAGCTTCATCAAGATGAAACAGATCGTGTACGACTCTTACCGCTCGTTCCGCGTCCTCGTCGCTCACGACGCAGCTTATTCGAATCTCCGAAGTCGAGATCATCTTGATGTTGATGCCCTCGCGGCCGAGCGCCGAAAACATTCGCGCGGCTACGTCCGGGTGGTCCATCAATCCGGCCCCCACCACGCTGACCTTGGCGACGTCCTCATCGGCCAGCACGTGCTCCGCGCCCGTTCGAGAGGCAGCTTCTTCGAGCGCGGTTCGTGCTGTCTCAAGGTCACTGCGCTTCACGGTGAAAGATATATCGTTGACCAAGCCGCCCTCGTGGAATGCTTGAATGATCATATCGACGCTGACGCGTTGGTCAGCCAACGCACCGAAGATCTCGCCGGCTACGCCTGGGCGGTCGGGCACCTTCAGGATCGCCAGCCGCGCTTGATCGCGATCGACGGTGACGCCGCTTACTGGCCGTGAGATTTCCATTTCGTCAGCTCCTTTGAGAATCGTCCCCTCGTGATTGGGGTCGAACGTGTTCCTGACTCTGACCGGGATCCCGTGCTTGCGAGCAAGCTCGACCGCGCGCGGGTGAAGCACCTGAGCGCCAACGCGCGCCATCTCCAGCATTTCTTCGTATGAGACTTCCTTGAGCAACCGCGCTGTCGGAACAATGTTTGGATCGGCGGTGTAAACTCCGCTCACGTCGGTAAAGATGTCACACGCCGACGCGCCAAGCGCGACGGCCAGCGCTACTGCAGTAGTGTCCGAGCCGCCGCGTCCCAGCGTCGTCGTGTCACCTGCCGGGGTCGTACCCTGAAAGCCTGCCGCCACCACAACGTTGCCGTCGTCAAGATAGCGGCGAATTCGCTCGGTGTTTATGTCTACGATCCGCGCGGAGGTGTGAACGCTTTCGGTTGTGATTCCGAGTTGACCGGCGGTAACGGACACGGCCTTAGTGCCGCTTTCATTAAGAGCCATCGCTACGAGCGCGACTGATATCTGTTCGCCGGTTGCAAGCAGCGCGTCCAACTCGCGGCGGTTCGGCGAGCCGCTCACCTGATGAGCAAGCTTCATCAAATAATCAGTCGTGTCGCCCATTGCCGACACTACGGCGACGACGGGGCCTTCTTCTGCCGCGCGCGCGATTATGCTCGCGACGTTCTTGATACGCGCGACAGACTTGACTGATGTACCACCGAATTTTTGGACGAGCATAGAAGAGAAGGCGGAAGGCGGAAGGCAGAAGGCAGAGGTCAGAGGAGTTCTGTTCTGCCTCCGTCCGCCTTCTGCGTTCCGCCTTCTGCCTTCTGGCCTATTATTCAAACACTCTGAGCACAACTCCCACTTGCTTTGTTGTAGCTTGCGACTCGATCTCTTTGAGTGCGCGAGCGACGTTTCTCTCGCTCGCCCGATGCGTCAGCAAGATAATCGTAGCAGGACCCTGGCTCGGCACACCGCGCTGTAACAAGCTGTGCACGCTCACGTGATGTGCTCCCAGTGCGTGTCCGATGTTACCGATGACGCCGGGCGTGTCTTCAGTTTCGAGGCGAATGTAAAACGCGCTTTCTGCATCTTCAATCGAACAGAGCGGCGCCTCTTGCGAATCAATCGCCGGTTGAAAGTATGGCGCGAAGTCCGGAAGCCGCAACGCGCTCGCCAGGTTTATCAAGTCGCCGACGACGGCGCTCGCTGTCGGCATCTGACCGGCGCCCGGCCCGACCAGCATCACTTCGCCGACCGCGCTGCCGCTGATGAAGATGGCGTTGTTGGCTCCTTCGACTGAAGCTAGCTGATGATGTAGCGGCACCAGCATCGGGTGAGCTCGCACATCGAGACAGCCGTCGCCGCGTCGCGCCAGTCCGATCATCTTGATGCGATATCCGAACTCCCCGGCCATCGCGATATCCAGAGCGCTGATTCGTGTTATGCCCTGGCGGTGGACCGAATCCGCGTCGACGAACCGGCCAAACGCCAGCGACGCCAGGATGGTGATCTTGTAAGCGACGTCGAATCCTTCCACATCGTTTGT
>JADGNW010000522.1 GCA_017883315.1 Blastocatellia bacterium
GCTGACAACCACGAAATCAAAGTTAGTTGCGGCACCTGCCATCGCTGCATCGATGCTTGTCCGACGGACGCCTTCGCCGGCCCGTACCGATTGGACTCGCGGCGATGCATCTCGTACTTGACGATTGAAAACAATGGCGCGATTCCCCGCGAACTTCGGATGGGGTTGGGAGATTGGATATTCGGCTGCGACGTGTGCCAGGATGTGTGCCCGTTCAATCGCTTCGCTTCGGAGACGACGTGGCCCGAATTTCACCCCGATGCCGGCGTCGGTCCGCGACTTGATCTTGTTGACGTGCTTTCCATAGCGACCGATGAGGAGTTTCGCGCGCGGTTCCGCGGCACCGCTCTCACACGACCAAAGCGTCGAGGTCTCCTTCGCAATGCTTCGGTCGTAGCGGCGAACATCGGCGCTACTGCGGTAGTGCCATCGCTGGTTGCTCGTATCGAAAGCGACCCCGAGCCTTTGATTCGAAGCCACGCTCTTTGGGCGCTCGCTCAACTCGACCCTCCGCGCGCCACATCGATAGCCGAGCGCGCGCTGAAGACGGATTCAGATCCATCGGTCCGTGAAGAAGCGGAAACGATTCTTTGTCGTTGACCCAAGAATCCGCCGATCGTGTGACGGCCGACACTGACAACAATCTAGCCATTGGCGATACTTTATTCCCGAGCTTGGGACGCTTGTTGCCAGAACCCCCTTGCCATGTCGGCGTTTCCAGCGTCCAAAGGGTTGGCATAGAAGATGCTGCTGTGAGTCCTTGCCGCTCTGTTTTGTTTTCCTAGCCCCGTGTTTGCAGGCCCTAAAGCAAGTTGACGAATGCGAGCGCTGAGTCCTGGACCCAGCCATTCGCCAGCGCATTCACATGATGCGAGGTGTCGTATTGAAGAACTCATTAGTTTCAGTGTGCAGCCTCAAAGCTGCGTCGAGCGGTGCAATAATCCTGATGACCGTCGCGGTGTGGCTCTTGGTTTCGGGCCTCCCACTCCGTCAAGTTCCAATCGTGACTGCCCAAACCGTGATGGCTACTGGCGAGCTTCGAGAACTCGCCATCGACGACGGTGTCGCCGAATGCGCGCTTGGCCCTGACCCCGCACTCAAGGGAAAACCGGGATTCGGTTGGGTTAACAAGCTTACTCCGTCGAGTTACCCGGCAACTCTCCGCGCCGTCACCATCGGATTCGAACGCGGGTTAATCGATACCGGCGTCAAACCTGACTCGCTTTATCGCATCGTTGTCTATCTCGATCCCGAAAGCAACGGGCCTGACAATCATCAGCAACCCGATGCGACCTTCATCGGGCGGGTGCGCGGCAACGATCAGATAATGACTTTCAATCTGACCACACCTCTGATCATTCAAGGCGGCAGTTTCGTGGTTGGCGCGATCGATGAATTCGGAATCGCGGATATGCCTGCGCTGTTTGATTCGCCGGGCAAGTCAACTCCTGCCGGTTCGGAATCGTTCTTCACTCACAACGGAGGCGCGCTATGGCAGAAGCTTTCAGACAGCCTTCCGCCCGGGCCGCATTGTTCGCCGGGCAGTTGGATGATTCGCGCGACCGTCGAGCTTGGGTCGGTTGATCCGCTAGCCGTTACGAAGATAAAAGACCCGGCTGCCGTTGAACCGTGGGGAGTCGGCGTGCTGAATAACGACGTGATCGTTACGAATCTGGTCTCGGATAATCTGACCATCATTAATACCGCAACCAATTCCTTTCAAAACTTGCAGCTCGTTGATCCTCGTGTTTGCGCAACCTGCGGGCCTCCTCTGGGTCCTTATGGAGTTGTCGGTGTTCGCGACACGAATCCTGTCCCCAAGTTATATGTGACGCTCGTCGGCTCAAACACGATCCCTTCAAAAGAATTTCCCATCCCGTACACCACTGTGTTGCCCGGCAGGGTAGTTGTTCTGCAAAGAACCGTGAATGGATTTGTTCAGAGCGGATTCATAAGCGTGGGCACCGGTCCGAAATTCCCAGCCGTCGCGGCTGGCAAACTCTATGTACCGTGTGGCGGCGCAAACCGCGTCGACGTGATCAACACAATATCGGACTTGAAGATAGGCGAGATCCCCGTCGGCGCCGACCCCTCGAGCTGCACTGCCTCGCTGGACGGATCTAAGATATATGTGACCAACTTCGGCGACGGCTCCGTGTCGGTGATTGACACGAAAACTGACAAGAAAATCAAGGACATCGCCGCGCCCCTCATAGTGTTTCCGACTCCAGTGGGCTCAACGGTTCCGCCTGCTGCGGCGACAGCTAGCTTGCCTTGGAATGGAGCTGTATCCCGAACTAATGGTCATCTCTATGTGACCTACTGGGGGACGGTTGGAAATGTGAGCCCGAACGGTGTTATCGCCGAGTTCGACACGTGTAAGGATGAATTCATTCGAGCGCTTCTCGACGATGCAACTCGCGGCTCGCCACCCGGTAGCGCCGGCTCGACGGGCATTCCTGCTCCAACCGCTCCGCTCACGCGGGATCCCGCTACTGGAAAGACGATTGAAGCGGGCGGCGGGGGCGGCGGACCGTTTGGTGTGTCGGCGTGTGTGCCCAGTCCTTTCGGCAATCCGCTCGATCAGTTCTCAACCGTCGTTTTCACAAACGACGCTTCGGGCATCGCAGGAGTGATCGACGCACGGATAGATCAAGTGGTCTCGGCGCCGCCGATAACCGTGGCCTCGTGCTCGAAACCGCGCGGAGTCGTTTGCAGCACCCTAACCTCGGCGCCACCGCATTTCGCTTTCGTCGCTTGCGGGCAACCTGACAGCACAGTGCTCATATTCCGCGTTCCGGAGCTTCCGGAGAACATCGCTAACATTCCGGTAGTCCAATCGGTCGAGATAGGAGACGTATTTCGCGTGATCGGTACTGGCTTCGCAAAATTCGACATGCGCTTCGAGGTGGAGAGAGCCGGGACTTGTCTGAGCTTCAAGAAGCCGGCCAGAACCAAGCAAGGCACGACCGTAGTGCTTCAGAAGGGTCCGCTCGTCGATGGCTCGTGGCTCACCGACAGTGTTAATCAAAACGCGATTATTCGCCTGGTTCATCCGGATGGCACCGTGCGCGTGATACGACACTGAGGAGAATGCCTGTAGGGGCGGCTCTCCGTGGCCGCCCCAGTCCACGAACGAATGCTGGTCACTCCAACCAGGGGCGGCCACGGAGAACCGCCCCTACAAGATAAACACCGCCAGCTTATTGACAAGCCACCGCGCTCGATGAATCAATGAGTCGATGCTTCGCTCATATCAGTTTCGCATCGAACAGCCGGATGCCCGGCTAAGGCTGGACGAGTTTCTCGCCTCGCGCCTTGGAAGCCTGAGCCGAATGCGCATCGCGAACCTGATCGAAGCCGGCGCTTGTATTGTGAACGGTGCGGCCGGTAGAGCGGGCTATCACATCCTAACGGGCGACGCCATTGAATTATCCTTCGACGAAGGCGCCCCCACCTCAATGTTCCCCGAGCCCATTCCGTTGGATGTAGTCCACGAAGACGATCACTTGATCGTAGTCGTTAAGCCCGCCGGGATGCTGGTGCACCCGACTATGAGCGTGAAGAGCGGCACACTCGCTAACGCTCTGGCTTATCATCTGAACCGAGCGTCCTATGCGAGTTCAGGGTTTAGGGTTCCTGGTTCCGGGTTAGAACCGGAACCCGCAGACCATCCGATCGATTCGAACCTTGAACTCGAACCCACGAACCCGGAACCGCGGCTCTCTCGACACGGTGATCAGCATTCCGTCACGCGTCCCGGCCTTGTGCACCGGCTTGACCGCGCGACTTCCGGACTGATCGTTGTGGCGAAGACACCTCGCGCGCTGACGATTCTCTCCCGCCATTTTCGAAAGCGTTTAGTCGAGAAGCGCTATGTGGCGTTGGTTCGTGGAAAAGTCGATCAGGAGTTTGGCTCGATCAACGCGCCCATCGGACGTGACCCTGATCAGCTACCTCATTGGCGAGTGATGGAAGATGGCAAACCTGCAGAGACGCGCTTCAAAGTCCTCGAACGGCTCGAGCGCGCGACGCTTCTGGAATTGGAGCCGGTCACCGGGCGCACCAATCAGCTTCGAATACATTGCGCTCACATGGGTCATCCAATTGTCGGCGATGAAATGCACGGGAATTGCGAATCTCGAATGTCGAATCTCGAATTGAAAGCGGAAGCTCAAAGCGAGCAATCCGCAATTCGAAATCCGCAATTCGAAATTCGTTTATGCCTGCACGCGTGGAAGCTGGCCTTTCATCATCCTGCGAACGGAGATTGGATGGAGTTTACAACGCCTGTGCCCGAAGACATCGCCGCAACGCTTGAGCGGTACGCGCTCACGGGCTCTTAAGGTGGGTCCGTTGAGGCTGTGTTGACGGCGTTTTCTGCGCTTGGTTCTGACTCTACTTTCTGTTATTCGTTTTCATTCTATTAGTGAGTCACTATGAAAGACGTGCGATGTTTAGAGTTCAACTTTAGGTTGCTGCTCGATTCTGCTTCTCGCGAGCCGCAAGCTTCATAGTTGAACTCTGAACTCTTTGACGGAGTCTTGGCGTGGGGTTCTCTGCGATAGATTACTTTGTGCTGGTGGCCTATCTTGCCGGCATAACCGTGTTCGGCACTATGTTCCGCCGGTCGCAGCGAACCGTCAAAGATTATTTCATCGGCTCGAAGAACACTTCGTGGATAGTCATCAGCCTTTCGATTGTCGCGACGGAGACGAGCACGCTGACCTTGATCGGCGTGCCGGCGCTGGCGTATTCGACTTTCGCGCGGCCCGAGCAAGGCGGGAGCCTGACCTACTTGCAGGTTGTCATCGGTTACATCATCGCGCGCATCATCATCAGCTTGCTTTTCATTCCCGCGTACTTTCAAGGCGAGTTGCTGACAGCTTACGAACTCCTGAAGCGCCGGTTCGGGGTCCAGACAAAAAACTTTGCCGCGTCGCTGTTTCTGATTATGCGAGCGCTGGCCGAAGGCGTGCGCGTGTTCGCGGCGTCGCTGGTGTTGAGCGCGGTGCTAAGCGCGAGCATTCCCGGGCTGTCTCATTTGTGGTTGTGGTCGATCTTCATCGTTGGAGTGCTGACGCTGATCTACACGTTCGAAGGCGGAATCGCCGCGGTGATTTGGACCGACTTGATTCAGCTTGTGATCTACATTGGAGGCTCGTTGCTTGCTGCGTATATGCTCATGCGTCTCGTTCCCGGTGCCTGGAGCACGGTGGCCGAGACTGGCCAAGCCGCCAACAAATTTCAAGTCTTCTCTTTTTCGTGGGACTTCAAGCTGCCGTTTACTTTTTGGGCGGGATTGCTCGGCGGTACGTTCCTGACGATGGCGTCGCACGGCACAGACCAGTTGCTTGTTCAAAGGCTGCTGACTTGCCGAAACATGCGCGACAGTCAGAAGGCGCTGGTCTTGAGCGGCTTCGTCGTGTTGTTTCAGTTCGCGCTGTTCTTAATCATCGGCGTGATGCTGTTTGCATATGCCAGGTTTTACCCGATCAATACGCAATCCCCAAACAATGATGATGTCTTCCCGCTCTTCATCGTCGAGCGGTTGCCGCACATCGTCAAGGGGCTGGTCATCGCGGCAATATTCGCAGCGGCGATGTCGAACCTCAGCGGCTCGTTGAACTCGCTTGCGTCGACGACCGTGCTGGATTTCTACAAGCCGCTTCTGGGGCGAGACAAGAGCGACGAGAGCTTATTGAAGTTGTCACGCTGGCTGACCGCTGCGTGGGGAATCGTGTTGATCGGGATTGCGGTGATGGCGAGTCGGTGGGGTTCGGTGTTCACGACCGGGCTGACGATCGCATCGCTGGTGTACGGACCGATGCTTGGCGCGTTTCTGCTTGGAGTGCTTACTCGTCGCGCGAATCAAACAGGCGTGATGACTGGAATGGGAGTCTCTTTGATTTCGATGCTTGCGGTGAAGTTCTTCACGCCGCTCGCGTGGACGTGGTATGTGCTGGCGGGCACGACTATCTGTTTGATAATCGGTTACGCGGTTAGCATGATGACGAGACAACCAGACGAAGCGGCGTCGTTTGAGGTGATCGGCGCCGGGGGGCGTTGAGCATGAAGGACATACTTCGCATGGAGGACATACTTCGCGCAAAGACGCAAAGGACCGCAAAGATCGACGAAGCAGTGCTCGAATCAATCGCGCGCAAGGAAACGCCTGGCGCAGTGGTGCTGGTAGGCCGCAAGGGCCGGATAGTCTATCGAAAAGCGTTTGGGGATCGGGCGATTGAACCAAAGCGCGAA
>JADGNW010000101.1 GCA_017883315.1 Blastocatellia bacterium
AGGACGCCGAGGACGCAGAGGTAACCACCCAAAAATGAAATTAGAACACCGAATTGGACAGCTATTATTCATCGGATTGCCGGGGCCGCAGCTCGACTTGATGACCCGAAGTCTGCTGCAAAGCATTCAACCCGGCGGAATCCTGCTCAGCTCCCATAACATCGAAAGCGCGGCGCAAGTAGTCGAGCTTACATCGACGATCCGCTCGCTGATCGAAGTTCCTCCGATCATCGCCATCGATCAGGTAGGTGGCCGCGTCGATCGGCTCAAGCAAATCTACTCGCCGATGCCGTCAGCCGATCTTCTGCGCGCATCGGGCGATGCAGCGGTCGCAGCGCGCACCGGAGAGATCGCCGCCGAAGCGCTTCGCACGTTGGGATTCAATATGAACTTCGCGCCTGTGCTCGATATCGCCGCGGACGACGCGGCGAACAACGGGCTCAAAGGCCGCTATCTTGGAAGCTCGATTGCTGAAGTCGTACGGCTCGCGGGCGCGTACCTGGAAGGCTTGCAGCACGGTGGGGTAATGGGCGCGGGGAAACATTTTCCCGGACTTGGCACGGCAACCGTTGACTCACACTCGGAGCTTCCTGCGATAGATCGCTCGCGCGACGAATTGCTGAACCAGGACATTGCGCCTTACACCGAGCTGTTCAGCAAGATCAACGCGCGATTGAACGCGGTGATTATCGCGCACGGCCACTATCCTGCCTTTGACGGTCCGGCGCCGCTGCCGTCGTCGCTGTCGAAGAACATCATCACGGGGTTGTTGCGCGAGGAGCTTGGCTTCAAGGGGCTCACACTGACCGACGACCTGGAGATGGGAGCGATCGTCGAGACGCGAGATCTTTCCGAGTCGGCGGTGATGGCAGTCGAAGCGGGGATCGACATGGTGATGATCGCCGACTCGAACTCAACCGGGCGTGTTACCACGGCGTGGGAGGCGATGGTGAGGGCAGCCAATGAAGGGCGCATCACCAGAGTTCACATGAGTCGCGCGTTCGATCACCTCGCGCGAATCAAGTCGATGCTCTCGCCGCCTATGGCTTACAGCGAGCAGGCCGTCGCGCGAATACGCGAACGCATCGGTGATTTGAATCTGACACTGCAACACTCGAAATGAATAGAAGGCAGAGTGCAGAAGGCAGAAGGCAGCGGACAAGAGCCAAAATCAGTAACATCATTGAAATTGCCCTTTTAGATCGTGAACCGGCAACCGCGCGGCCTCGACTGCCTTCTGCCTTCCGCCTTCTGCCTTCTGCGTTCCGCTTTCTGCCTTCTGCCTTCCGCCTTCCGCCTTCTGCCTTCCGTCTTCTGCCTTCTGCCTTCTGCCTTCTGCTTTCTTCCTTGCTGCTGCTGCTCGCCTTTCCTACCGCTGGCTGTCACCGCGGTGGAAAGCCCGGCACTCTGGTCATCGCAATCGAGGTCGCTCCTCGAGGATTCGATCCGCGATTTTCAACCACCTTTCAAACTTCAGCTCGAATAATGCAGTTGATCTACGACACGCTCGTCGTCAGGAACGAACGATTCGAATTTGTTCCCTCGCTTGCCGAAAGCTTTGAAGAATCCACCGACCATCAGACGTTCACATTTCATCTTCGCTCGGGCGTTACCTTTCACAACGGCGAGCCGCTGACTTCGGCTGATGTGAAGTACACGTTCGAATCGCTGCTCTCGCCCGCTATGAAATCCCCGATTCGCGGGGCGGTCGATAAGCTCAACTCGATCGAAGCACCCGACCCGCTCACCGTCATCTTTCACGCGCGCGAACCGTTCTACACGTTCATAGGGAACTTGCCCGCCATCGGGATAATTCCGGACGGCGCCGGAACCGAAATCATCAACTCGCCACTCGGTAGCGGGCCTTACAGATTTGTTTCTTATAACGAAGGCGACAGTGTTCAGCTTGAAGCCTATTCGAACTACTGGGGCGGCGCGCCGAACATTCCCCGGGTTCATATCAAAGTCGTGACCGACAACAGCACGCGGCAAGCGGAGCTTATGAGCGGCGAAGTCGATCTGGCCTACAACGCGCAGTTTGATCCTGAAACGATCCGCGCGCTCGGAGGCCGCCGCGATATGCAAGTGATCATCGGCGACGGGGCGAGCATCGGTTATCTTGGCGTCAATGTTTCACCAACCTCGTTGCTCGCAAATCAAAAACTCAGACAAGCGATCGCATACGCAATCGACCGCGACGTGATCATTCATCGCTTGTTGAGAGATCAAGCTCGTAAAGCCAACGCGATCATGCCGCCCGAGCATTGGGCCTATGATCCGAACGTGACTGTTTACGACCAAGATCCCGCACGCGCTAAGCAATTGCTCGACGAAGCGGGCTTCCCGGATCCTGATGGTGATGGCCCGCGGCCCCGACTGACGCTTACGATGCTGACGACGACGACGCAGCTCTCGAGAAACATCGCTTCGATCATGCAGGATCAGCTCAGGCGCGTAGGAATACAGCTCGAGTTGCAGTCGCTGGAAACCGCGACGTTATTTGACAAGCTCAGCAAGGCGCAGTTCGATTTGTATTACTTGATCGGCATCGGCTTCAATCAGTTGACGGACGTGTTTCAGTTTGTCTATCACAGCCGCTATCAGGACGCGCAGTTCAACGACTCGATCGCGAAGCTGCGCGCGGCGACTGATCCCATGCAGATGCGACCGTTGTTCGATCAACTTGCTTCGATACTCTCGCGTCGAGAGTACTGTCCCAGCGATGAAGTCGACAGGCTCGCCGAGGAGGCAGCCTCGACCGAGTCAAGTGCGGCAAGAAAGCAATTGTATCTCGGCATCGCTGGATTGCTCACCGATCGAGGCGGGCAGAACCGGATGCGATACTGCAATCCGCAAGTCGATGACTGGATCGTTGACGCTGAACGGGCTAACGATCGCGCTGCAAAACTAGACCTGTACCACAAGATTCAAGAGACAGTTTCGAACGAACTGCCTCAGATTTATTTATGGTACCCTGCGAACGTGTTAGCCGCGCGCGGTCGTGTCGGCAATATTCAAATCGAGCCATCCGGGTCGTGGTTCTTCATCACAAAGCTGACACTCGAAGAGAGATAAGGCGCAGGTAGACTTAGATGAAACGACGGGGAGACGAGGCGACGGGGAGAAGCGGCGACTCGGACGCCGTGTCTCCCCGTCGCCGTGTCTCCCCGTCACTCTTTTCCGGCTTATCCCGCAGCACGATCATCATCGGGCTGGTCAGCCTGCTCTCCGACATTAGCGGCGAGATGATTTATCCGATCCTGCCGCTCTTTCTCACCGAGACCCTGCACGCTCCCGCAACGGTCGTCGGTCTGGTCGAAGGCATCGCGGTGGGCGCGTCTACCGCTATCGGCGGAATCTCCGGCTGGCTGTCGGATCTGATCGGGCGCCGCAAACCGGTCGCGTTCGCGGGCTACGCACTGACGGCGATCACACGCCCAATGATAGCCGCAGCGGGAATCTGGCAGGTTGTTCTTGGCGCGCGATTCGTGGAGAGGTTCGGTAAAGGAGTTCGCAACGCTCCGCGCGATGCGCTCCTTGCAGAGTCAACGCCGGAACAATTCCGCGGCCGCGCGTTCGGTTTCGAGCGCGCAATGGATTCAGCGGGCGCGGTGATCGGGCCGTTGCTCGCGCTCGTGTTTGTGGGCTGGGCGGGATTGGGAGCGAGAAGCATCTTTCTGATTTCGGGGATACCGGCAGCGCTTGCCGCGCTGTTGATACTAACCGTGCGCGAGCGCAGCCGCGATGGCGTAGCACGTTCGAACACTCCCAAGTTCTCACTCGCGGGTACGACGCCCGAGTATAAGCGCTTGCTGATAGTGACCGCCGTCTTCGGGGTCGCGAACTCTGCCAATGCGTTTCTGATCCTGCGCTCGGAGCAGCTTGGGCTCGATCGCAAGTGGACGATTCTCGGGTACACGCTCTACAACGCCGTGGCCTCACTTGCCGCAATGCCTGCCGGGGCGGCCAGCGATCGCTTCGGCCGCCGCAACGTGCTGATCATCGGGTTTTTAGTTTACGCGGTGAGCTATGCCGGCTTCGGCGCGGCCAATGCGGCCTGGCTCATATGGCCGTTGTTTGGATTATACGGTCTCTTTCCGGCCCTGACTGAAGGAGTTGGCAAAGCACTAGCTATTGACTCGGCCGGAACCGCCGGACGCGCGACCGTCATAGGAATCTATGCAACGGTAACTGGTCTGACGCAGATCGCGGCAAGCTACATCGGCGGCGTGTTGTGGGACCGCGTTGATTCGCGCGCGACGTTTTATTTCGGCGCAGCGTTCGCGTTAGCAGCGGTGGTTCTGTCGTTCGCTCTTTTGCCATCAAGCACAAAACAACGCAGGTCGGCCTGACGTTCGCTGACAATTCGTTCGTTGACAATTCGGCTTCGCGCATCGAACCCTGGTCCGTCCTTTTTTCGTTGGATCTTTTGACGGAACTGCGCAGCGCCGGGACCCGAGAATCCCTCCAGAAAAGGCAAGAGCCCACAAACTGAATGTGGGCTCTGCCTGTTGGAATGTTAGTGCCGACGCCTCAAGGTGTAGGGGGCCTATGGTCCCTTTCGCCTTGTCGCCTAACTGGTCCTCGATTCACTATGTGGCGATGGTGCCTTCTGTGGCGGCGAACGATCCGCCTTACTATAGGTGGACGCCGCTCCTGCACGCCGGGCCTCTGACCTGGTTGCTCCGGCCCGCCCGGTCCCGCAAAAGCCGATCCTGCCAACAACCCCACCACCATCAAAAACATGACTACTAGCTTTTTCATTTTTCCCCCATCCTTTGTCATTACCGCTATCCACATCGATACACAATCTAACCTAAGCAATTCTATCAAGCTTGTACTAACTATCGGAAATGAATTGTGACGCTCTGATTCTGAACGCGAAGGTTGCAATGACATTCCCCTACCGCGGAGCCATCAGGTTAGACTGGCGCACCTCAAACTGCCTCGCTTATTTTGTGACTTAGCAGCCGAGATTCAATAAACTCTGTGAGGTCTTTACAATCTCCAGCGATTAGCGATAAGTTCCCGTTCCCGCTGCGATGGCTTAGGCAATCGCGCAGAGGACACAACGTATGAGACGAACCTCGATCACGATAGTAATCGCGCTTACGTTGCTGGTGAGTATCGCCGGCGCCCAAAAGCCCGCTAAGTCTTCGCTGTACTATCCGCCGGCAGGTGACAACTGGCAGCACAAGCAACCCGCAGAAGCCGGCTTCGACGCGGCGCTGCTCGAACAAGCGGTCGCGTTCGCGAAGACTCAGGAGTCTAAGATGCCTCGCGACTTCTCGACTCAGGTCCAGACGTTCGGCGCCCTGCTGGGACCGCTGCCCAAAGAGCGAGGCGAAACCAACGGCATCATTCTCAGGCACGGCTACATCGTAGCCGAGTGGGGCGACACTCGCCGCATCGATCCCACTTACAGCATCGCGAAGAGCTTTCTCTCGACCGTCCTCGGACTGACCATCGACCGCGGGATGATCAAGAGCATCGACGATCCGGTTCGCGACTACATCAAAGACGGCGGCTACGATTCGCCTCACAACTCGAAGATCACGTGGCGGCAACACGCGACTCAGACCAGCGAATGGGAAGGCACGATGTTTGGCAAGTCACACGACTTCATCGGCATCGAGCAGTTTGGCGCCGGGCGGCGCCAGCCTCGCGAGTTGAAGGAGCCGGGCGAGTTCTGGGAATACAACGACGTGCGCATCAATCGCTTTTCGCTCTCGCTGCTGCGCGTGTGGAAGCGCCCCCTTCCCGAGGTGATCAAACAAAACGTGATGGATCCGATTGGAGCTTCAGCAACGTGGGAGTATCACGGCTACAACAACTCGGACGTGATGATCGACGGAAAGAAGATGACTTCGGTGAGCGGCGGCACGCGCTGGGGCGGCGGCTTGTGGATCAGCACTCGCGATGAAGCTCGCTTCGGTTATTTGTTCTTGCGTCGAGGCAAGTGGGGCAACAAACAAATCGTTTCCGATAAGTGGGTTCAAATGGCGACGACTCCGGGACCGCTCGGACCGGACTATGGATTTCTTTGGTGGCTTAACACACAGAAGAAGCAGTGGCCGACGGCGCCCGCCACGAGCTTTGCCGCGATCGGCGCCGGCTCGAACACGATCTGGATAGACCCCGAGCACGATATTGTCGTCGTGTGGCGCTGGCATCAAGGCAACGGCGACGAATTGTTCAAACGAATACTCGCGGCGATCGCTCGCTAATGCCGCCGGCTAGAATGGAGAAACACGAGATAAGGAGAGACAACTATGCGAATGCTACTAACCGCCAACCTTCCACACGAACCATTCAACACAGCAGTGCGAAACGGAACGGCGGGCGCGACCCTCGCTCGCATCGTTGAGGATGCGAAACCGGAGGCGGTCTACTTCATGGAGCAGAACGGTCTGCGCACCGCTATTTTGGTCATCAACCTCGAGCAAGCCTCGCAGGTGCCGGCGTTCGCGGAGCCATGGTTCTTGAGCTTCAACGCTGACTGCCACTTCCAGATAGTGATGTCACCGGAGGATCTTGCGCAGGCGGGACTTGATGAGCTTGGGAAGAAATGGGCTTAAGGGGATCGGCCAGCCATCCCCGGCACAAACACTGCAATCAGGCCATAGTTCTCTGCGTCGCGGAGTGATCGGGCGCGACCGGCGATTCATCCTCGCGTGTCGATGATTAGCCTTTTGCTATTTGGTCCTTAGCTCTCCTCTCTTCTTACCACTTACCCATGCACGGAACTAGTTCATTCTGTCGAATGAGCTTGGAAAAAACTACACTGTTCCGGCCGTTGCTCGGTTGGTCGG
>JADGNW010000102.1 GCA_017883315.1 Blastocatellia bacterium
GGCGCGGAAGCGGCGTATTGCGTGGGAGTGCTTCCATCGGAGCAGTTACCTCGCGGGGCCGGTATCGCAATTAAGATCGAGGACGGCGGGTATCGCGGTCTCGCTCCAACCGTCCTTGAGACTCTAAGACAACTTGGCGTTCTCGACGAAGCAGAGCTCGCGCAGTTAAAGTCGTTTCATAGCCCGCCGGTTGAAAATCGCCGTGGCGTGAAGGTCGGCAAAGTGCGAGCAGTGTTTGAATTATGAACCAGGCTATTCGTTCTCTTTTTCCAGTCACTGAAAAATACATCTACATGAATCACGCGGCGGTGTCGCCGCTCTCGACTCGTGTGCGCGATGCAATGCAAGCGCTCGTCGAAGACGTGACTCGCAACGGCTCGGCCAACTATGAGGACTGGTGCCGCACCTACGAACAGACCCGTCGGTCGGCTGCGCGGTTAGTCAACGCTCACCCTCACGAGATCGCGTTCATGCGAAACACTTCGGACGCGCTGTCCGCAGTGGCGAACGGCATCGACTGGCGAGAAGGCGACAACGTAGTCTCTTGCAGTGTCGAGTTCCCCTCGAACATCTATCCGTGGCTGAGGCTGCGCGAGGCGCGCGGCGTTCAGATGAAACTCGCCGAGGAGCGCGGCGGCCGCATCGATATCGGCGAACTCCTCTCGTTGATCGATGACCGGACGCGAGTAGTAACGATAAGCTGGGTGCAGTTTGCCAGCGGCTACCGCTCGGACCTCGCTCGTATCGGCAAGTTCTGCCGCGAACACGACATCATCTTTGTAGTGGACGCGATTCAAGGCCTCGGCGGATTGAAGCTCGACGTTGAACGCGACTTCGTCGATGCGTTCGCCGCCGATGCGCACAAATACCTGCTCGGTCCTGAAGGCATCGCATTGCTCTACGTTTCTGATCGAGTGATCGATCGCATCAAGCCGACGGTCCTCGGTTGGACTTCAGTGAAAGACTACGAGCAGTTCTCTCAACGAGCTATTGACTACAAGCTTGATTACCGCGAAGGGGCCGGGCGTTTCGAGTGCGGCACGTTGAACACGGCGGGAGCCTACGGCCTCGGCGCGGCGATCGATCTTTTCCTGGAAGTCGGCCCGGAAAAGATCGAAGAGTATCTTCTAAGTTTGAGTGATTACCTCTCCGAGCGGTTAACATTGAAAGGCTACGAAGTAGTCAGTCCCCGAAACGCCGGGGAATCGTCAGCCATAGTCGCTTGCAGGCACGAGCGTCACACGCCGAGAGATCTTTGCCGTTTGCTGCGCGCGAAGAATATTCAAACCGCGCCGCGCATGAATCGACTCAGGATCTCGCCGCACTTCTACAACACTCGAGAAGAGGTAGACGCGCTGCTTGAAGCTTTGCCGGATTGAGCAACATCTTCTGCAGCCGCTCACAAGTTGAATTCTGATAACCGCGAGAATATAGTCTTTACTAATGAATTTTCTTTTCGCAGGCGCCGAGGACCTGCAGTTGATAACGAAAGAGAGGAGTAGAGATTATGTCAATTCGATTAGGAGACACCGCACCGGATTTCACCGCTGAAACAACCGAAGGCCCGATCCGCTTCCACGAATGGATCGGCGATAAGTGGGCCGTTCTGTTTTCTCACCCGAAGGACTTCACTCCGGTGTGCACGACCGAACTGGGCGAGGCAGCCCGGCTCAAACCAGAGTTCGATAAACGAAACGTGAAAGTCATCGGCTTGAGCGTCGACCCCGCCGACTCGCACAAGAAGTGGGCGGACGACATCGAGGAAACTCAGGGTCAGAAGCTGAACTTCCCCGTGATCGCCGATGCTGACCGCAAGGTTTCGGACCTCTACGATATGATTCACCCGAACGCGAGTGACACATTCACGGTGCGTTCGGTCTATGTCATAGGCCCGGACAAAAAAGTGAAACTGATGATCAGCTATCCCGCCAGCACCGGCCGAAACTTCGACGAAGTGTTGCGAGTGATTGACTCGCTCCAACTCACGGCCAAGTACAGCGTGGCGACGCCGGTAAACTGGAAAGACGGCGACGATGTGATCATCGTGCCCGCCGTCTCGGACGAAGACGCGAAGCAGAAATTCCCTGGCGGTTGGAAAACCTTGAAACCTTACCTGCGAGTAGTGCCGCAGCCCGGAAAAGAGAAAGGCGCAAGCGGCGATTAGTCAGTTGAATGAATGAGAGTTGTAGGGGCGTCCCTCCATCGAGCCAATTCTGGGGGGCGCCCCTTCTTACTTGGAGAGACTTCGCCTCCTTACGCGGAGTGCGAACCCGGCCAGCGCAGCGGCAACTTCGGTCTCTTAATCCCCGCTATCCGGCGCTTCTTTCAGTTTGCGTTTTGCAAACTGCTGGCGCACTCCCTGCGTGTAGAGCTTTACGAATTCCAATATCGACAACGTCTGGGGCGCACCTTCGTAATAGAAGGTACATGCGTTGCCCACTTCGCGTTGCAGTAATCTCAGATCCATAGGATCGAGCGGAAACTTCAAGCAGGCTTGCGGAGCGCTGGGAGTCGTGTAGATCGAGCAGTGCGTGTTGAAAGGGCCTTCATCGACGAAGAAGGGGCACTGGAATTGAATCTTGCAGCAGAGACCGCAACGGTTGCACTCGCCGCGTTGATAGGCTTTGTAACGATAGACAATATTGTCAGGCAAAATGTTCGCCAGAACTGTGCGGCGCAGCGCTGCCCAGGTGTGAATCGAAAACGGCGCGTGGGCGACCTTCTTCGTCACGGCCAGCGTCATTTGCCAATACATCCATCGGCGGGATGGCACCTCGGGTGGCAGCTCGGCAGCTTCTGTAGTGTTCGCGAGAATGTTATTGAAGACGTGAAGGACTCTGCTGCCCGGCTGATTGGGTTCGCTCATTATTAATCCTTTGGCTCTCGACTGCGTATTAGATTGATCACCGGTGAAGGTTTCGAACGACAGTAAGCTCTCAACAGGGACACCCATGCTACCACAGAAAAACCGCAAAAGGAAAAAGGCAAAGGCGAGCGAGCGCCGCCGATTTACCTTAACTTCCACCTGGTTCGCTTCTCCGCTGTCAGCGCTTGGTTTATACTTTCGGCCGTATCCCCGCACGCCCTAGCCGAGCATACATTGGGGCGGGTGCAGCTCTCGCGGAGATGAACTGATGGCGGCAGCAAGATTCTGCTCCGAATGTGGCGAGCGGTTGAAGGTCAAGCGACCGGTAGTCCTTCCTCTCCGGGCGTTTTGCCCTCGCTGTTCGCCGCGATTCAGGACTGTCCGACTGGTGTTGGCCGCGGCCCTGGTTCTCGCGACGATCGCTTTCGCCGTCAGCCGCTTCGGCGCACCGCGCGAGCCGTTTCATTTCATCGGCACGCCAATTGAGTCGGGCCTCAGTGGCGGGTCTTCGCTAAATGAACCGCTTTCAACCTCGTTGCGCTCAAGCGAGCAAATTGTGAGGGCCAACCCTGTAGTAGGAATTTGCGGTGCGCCAACCAGATCGGGCAAACCTTGTCAGCGCAAAGTGAAAGGCGGCGGCTACTGCTGGCAGCACCGCGACAAGTCTGCAAAGAAGGGTTCAACGCGGCGGGAATAGTAGTGATTGCCTGCGCAAGACCTGCACGCACTGGCCCGGACTGTTCTCTTCATTCATAGCGAAGCGACTTGCTGCTCGAGTTGTTTCGTTATGCTCGCCGGTTCATCGTCACGCGAAAAGCTTACCTGCTCGCCGATCGTAACTTTTATCTGGCCTCGCCGCGCAAAGTGTTTTCCTTGCTTCTTCACTTCATACAAGCCATCGATCCTTGCCGGCACAATCGGAACATCGAGGTTCTTTGCGAGCAAACCTATGCCTTCCATGAATGGCTGCATCTCACCGTCTTGTGTGCGCGCGCCTTCGGGAAAGACCAACACGCTGTAGCCTCGATCCATCGTCTCGCCCGCAAACGCAAAGCTTCGCCGAAAGCCGCTCTTCTGAGGTAATGGAAACACGTTGAATAACGACACAACGAGCACGTATTGTGCGAGCAATATTATTTGAACAAACCAACCGGCTCCCGCCGGAGGATGACGCCAGCCGCGCAGGACCTCACCTTCCATAGCGATGGCGAGCTTGCGTTGAAAATGCGCCGGCAGCGCCAGGAGAATTAACGCCGCGTCTACCATCGCGATGTGATTTGCGATGAATAACACCGGCCCGCGAACATCTAACTGCTCTGCGCCGAATACAGTCGCGCGGCTCATCCATCGCGTCAGAGGAAGGATCACGAGATAAAAGACCACGAATCGAATCCAGGTTACAGGAAAGCGCTGCGCCCATTTCGGGTATTCATACTGGACCGCCGTCTCGCGCGTTCCTTCACGAATCATCTTCTCAATTTCACCGACCGTGGTCGCGGCAGTGAACGCGGCTTCGTCGATATCAACTTGATAGTGGTCTTCGATCGCGCCCAGCAACTCGACTCGTCCGAGCGAGTCGAGTTTGAGGTCCATCTCCAAATTCGCGGACGGGCCCACTCGCGCGGGAGCTTCACCGGTGACACGTGCGATCGTATTGAGAATGAACGACGACGTAGCCCGTTGCCCGTCGGCAGACGCTGACCTCTGACCTCCGACTTCTGACCTCTGTTTCAGTCTCTCCATCACCGCCGGCTTTCGGATCTTCTGCGTAGGCGTGCGAGGAAAGTCTTCTTCTGTCCAGATGCTCCACCGTCGAATTTGCTGATAGGGACTTAGCGTCTCATTAGCTCGCTTCACGATCGCCGCTGCATCGTCCCCTTCGTCCCTCAGCAACAGCACGGCAAACGGTTCGGGACCTTGCGGCGTGTCTATGCCGACAACTGCGCTGTCGCGAACCTCGGGCTGGGCATTCAACGCGGCTTCAAGGTCATCAGGGTAGATGTTCAAGCCGGCGGCGGTCACGATCACGTCCTTCGTGCGGCCCTTGAAAAACAAGTTCCCTTCTTCATCCATCTCGGCTACGTCGCCGGTTCTCAGCCAGCCTTCTTCGTTTGCAATCGGCCTCACGTTGCCCCAATAGCCCGGCGAGACGTTTTCGCCTCGCACCAGGATCTCGCCCTTGTCATCGAGCTTCACTTCACGCCCCGGGAGCGACTTGCCAATCGATCTACGGCTGAGATTGAAAGGATGATTGACGGTTATGAGCGAAGCCGTTTCCGTCATTCCGTAGCCCTGCACGACCGCGAATCCCGTCCTCCGCCAGAACGCTTCGGTGTCGGAAGACAGCGCCGCGCCGCCCGACACAAACGCCCAGAACTTCCAGCCGAATTGGCGATGAACCCTGCGAAACGTCCGCCATCGCATAAGAAAGTGCTGGTTCTCAGCACTCAGCAGTTTCTTGCCCAGCGCGTCGCCCTCGCCGCGCGCCTCATAGTCCCTTTCGATCTTATTGCGCAGCGTGTCGAGCGCTCGCGGCACGCTTGCGATGACCGAGATACGATTCTTCTTGACTGTCTCGATGATCTCCGAGGGATTCAGTGAATCCTGAAAGTATGTTTCACCTCCAAGTAGCAGCGGCACAAACATGCCCATGAATTGGCCAAACACGTGGCTCAGCGGAAGCAGGTTCAGGAATCGCAATGGGTGAACCAGCCGTTCGTACTTCAGATATTTTTGAATCTCGGTTTCAAGCGGGTTGATGTTCGCGAGCACGTTTCGATGAGTGATGCAGACCCCTTTTGGTTCAGCGGTAGTGCCCGAGGTGAAGATGATCTCGGCGATATCGTTCTCGTCGACGTTCTGTGCGGGATGTGGGTCAATCGAGTGAAGCGCGACGCGCTCCGATAGTTCTTCGAGCGAAAGGCTGGGCACGCTCGGCCTGAAATCGCGCAGCACATCGCCGCTGTATAGAATCAACTTCGCTTCGACTTGCTGCTGCACACGCGAGGCGAAGTCGGCCGAGCTTTCAAAATCGAGGGGCACAACGATGACTCCGCGTAGCAAACAACCAAAGAAAGCAGCCACCCACTCAGGACTGTTCTCGGCCCAAATCAAGACGCGTTCGCCCTTCGAGATGTTTCGAGCTTCAAGCTCGCGCGCGAACTGAAACGCGGTCGTTCGCAGACGCAAGTAAGACCAGCGCGAGACTCTCAGTCCGCGCCGATGCGCAAACGCGGTTTGCGAACCGTGCTTTAAGCAATCATCGAGAAAACTCAAAAGGTTTCTGCGCACAACCATTCGCCGAAATTCGCGGCAGCGTTTCTCTCCGTCACAAGGAGAGGCTACCAATAATCATAAGCTCCACTGACTTTGGTTTACCAGGGAAGCGCTTTTCCGACTTGTTATCGTGGGGTTCAGTCTGTTAGCTGTACGAGGGCGGCAACGCGCTCTTGCTTCAAACGCTCGGAATGAGTGCCGCCGCAGGCGTCGCGCTTGCTATAATTCGAAAGCTCCGAGCGTTCGATTGGATCGGATACGGTCTGGTTGTGATCGGAGTGATAACACTAGGAAAGGGAGAGAGGAATTGAAAATTGCAAATTCGCGCCGGCAGACTCGCATGCGCTCTAACGACCCGATGCTGAATTTGCAATTTAGAATTTTCAATTTGTAATTTGCAATTCCCGGCTAATGGATAACCTGGTTCTATCAAACATTCTCTACCGCAAGGCCCGAACCCTGACGACGATGGCGGGAGTAGCGCTGGGCGTCGTGCTCGTTGTGTTGACCGTCGGCATAGCTCACGGGTTCCTGCATGATCAAGGCCGCCGCAACGCCGCGGTCACTGCTGAAATTATCGTAGGTCCCGCGGGAACGACTTTCGGCTTGAGCTTGAACCCAACTCTTTCAGTGCCGCTCGACCTCGCCGATAAGATTCGCTCGATTGACGGCGTGAGCGATGTGGTGCCGGTTGGCCAGTATCTGAGTGGTCACGTGATTGACGGAATCGACTACAACTCCTTCACTCGAGTGTCGGACGTGCGCGTAGTCGAAGGGCGCCCGGTGCGGTCCGGTGACGAGGCAATGATCGATCGCATCCAACAGAGGCAGCGAAAGCTGAAAGTCGGCGACGAGATGCAAATCTTCGATCGCCCCTTTCGCGTAGTCGGCATATACGAGCCGGAATCGCTCGCACGAATCAAAGTCCCGCTCGCAACTATGCAGCAGTACTTGAACCGCGAGTTGTGCTCGATGTTACTCGTCAAACTCTCCGACCCTTCACGGCAAGAAGAAGTAGCGACCCAAATCAAGGCGCGCTTTCCGGATTACGGCGCTACGCTCACTCGCGATCTGCCGATATTGATTGGTCGAGGAATCCCAGCGCTGCAAACCTTCTTGAAGGTTGTGATCGCGCTATCGATCATCGTCAGTTCGCTGGTCATTTTGCTGACGATGTACACGACCGTGGCGGAACGCACGCGGCAGATCGGAGTGCTCAAGAGTCTCGGCGCTTCGAAAGCGTGGATTGCGGGCGAGATCGAAAAGGAAGCCTTGCTGATAAGCGCACTGGGCGTTCTGGTCGGCTCGCTTCTGGCGGTCGCCGGTAAGTACGCAATCACGCGACTCACCCCGATCAGCGTCGAGATCGAACCGATGTGGTTGTTCTACGCACTCGCGCTGGGGCTACTTGCGGGAGCGCTGGGCTCGCTTTATCCGGCGTTGCGAGCGGCAAATCAAGACCCGGTCACGGCGCTCGCCTATGAGTAGCACCTACTCTTCCTCTCCTGTAATATCACGCCTTGAAGGAGCGGTGGAATTCCATGTATTGCCCTAGCTGCGGTTCAAACAATCAAGCTGAAGTGAAATTCTGCACTCGCTGTGGAACCAACCTCGGCGTGGTATCCGAAGCGCTCACCGGCAAGCTCACAACCAAGCTTCCACCAGGAACGGTCGACAATGAACACATCGCGAAGCTGATGAGAGATTATTACACGGGCCGCCGCGAAACCATTACCGGTGCTGTGTTGATTCCCGCTGGAGTTTTGATAATGGCGCTACTCGTCGTGGCCGGAATGCCTGCCATTGCTTCATTCTTCATCATCTGTTGGATGTTCTTTTGGGGAGCGGCTTCGCTCGCGGGCGGACTCGGGAAGTGGATCGCATCAAGCGCCGAGATGAAGGCGCTTGGAATAGGCTCCCAGAGCCAGTTTCAAGGCGCCCCCGTTCAACCTCTGATCGAGCCCCCGGCGAAACAACGCGAGCTGCCCGGTTTCTCGACCGGGCCTGTCGACTTTCCCAGCGTAACCGAACAAACCACGCGGCAGTTGAACGAGCGTGATTACGCCGCCAACCCCAAACGCGAACCAGAACGCGACCGATAACCGGAGGCAACATGTACTGCCCTAGTTGCGGCTCAAACAATCAAAACGAAGTGAAGTTCTGCAGGCGATGCGGCGTCAACCTCGGCGTTGTCTCCGATGCTCTGAGCGGACGGCCAGCCGAGCAATCTCAGATCGACGAGCGTATGGTCAATCTGTTCAAGGACTATTATCGCGGGCGCAACGCCGTGATCATCGGCACTACTGCGAGCCTCATCGCATCATTCAAAGTGACCCTGTTCGCGCTGATTGGACTTCCTGCTGGAACAGGTTTCTTAGGCACGCTCGCGGGCATGTTCTTGTTTTTCGGTGTGATCGCGCTAGTCTGGGGCATCGCAAAATGGAACAATGCCGCGAGTGAGATCAAAGCTATCGGCCGCGCTGCCGCAGCGGGTAAATCGCTGCGCCCCGCCGAAGATCATGCCGGCTTGCTGTCGGGGGAGGCCACCGATATTCGCGACGCTGTGCCTTCAACTGATCCGCTAGGTTTTCCTGGCAGCGTAACGGAGAAGACAACAAGGCAGCTCGACCGACAGAAACTCCTTCGAAAATCAGATAAGCGCGCCGAGGAGTTGGATTGACCTCGTCAAGTGCCGGTTCGTATTATCGTGTTATGAGCAAGCCGTTGATCATCGAGGAAGAGGAGATGACGCCGGAGTTCGCGCGCGCGTGGGAGAGCGCGAGACGAAACCGAATGTGGTTCAATGACCACGTGGTCGAGCTCGAAGTATACAAGCGTTATCGCGGCAAGTACGTCGCCTCTGCGGGCGGGGAGTTGTTTGTCGCGGATACTCCAGAGGAAATCCATCGTTTGCTGCACGAAAAGTATCCAGATGAGGTGGCACACGTTCGCTACATACAGCGCGAAAAGTTGGATCGCATCTATGCTTGTCAATGGTGAGTGGTTGTTTTGTCAAGACGGGGGGATCAGACCGACCGTGACCGGCTTGGTGCGAGTTCCCGATGGGCAGCTATTTGAAGCTCCCTTTCTCCTTGATGCGGGCGCTGATCGCACGGTCTTAAGTGCAGATTTCCTCAGCTTGCTTGTGCCTCTTCAAAGCAGCGAAGCCGAGCAGATTCATCTTGCCGGTGTCGGCGGTCGAGGGGGCTCGATCACGGTAGATACAGCAATCGGATTCAGCCAGAGACGATGGGAAGGTGGTAACCATTAACGGACCATTCGCCGTCTTTACTGAAGGTGAGAGCGCCGAGCTTTCCGTGCTGGGCCGCGATGTGACTAACAACTTTAGCGTAATCTACGATTACCCCAACCGCGCGGTCGCACTGCTTGCCCGGCCGCACTATTACGAGATCAAGAGAGCATCCTGACACTCACCCGCAGATGCCAAAACGAACCGACATCCACAAAATACTCATCGTAGGATCGGGACCCATAGTCATCGGACAGGCCTGTGAGTTCGATTACTCGGGCACGCAAGCTTGCAAGGCCCTTCGCAGCGAAGGCTTCGAGACTGTGCTGATCAACTCGAACCCCGCGACGATCATGACGGATCCCGAGATTGCGGACCGCACTTATGTCGAGCCCCTCACGCTGGAAGCCGTGCGCGCGGTGATCGAACGCGAGCGGCCCGATGCGATGCTCCCCACTGTGGGTGGTCAGACTGCATTGAATATAGCCGTCGCGCTCGCCGAGGACGGCACGCTAGAACGCTTCGGCGTCGAGTTGATCGGCGCGAAGCTCGATGCGATCAAAGTCGCCGAAGACCGGTTGCTCTTCAAGCACGCGATGGAAGAGATCGGTATCGAAATGCCGCTCTCGGGCTACATAAAATCGATGGATGAAGCTCACGAGCTTGTGAAGATCCTCGGCTATCCCGCGATCATTCGGCCGTCGTTCACGTTGGGCGGGACAGGCGGCGGCATCGCGTTCAATGCGGAAGAATATGAAGAGATCGTCGCTCGCGCGCTCGCGGCTTCCCCCGTTCACGAGACTCTGATCGAACAATCGATAATCGGCTGGAAAGAGTATGAGCTCGAGGTCATGCGCGATCTCGCCGACAACGTCGTGATCATCTGCTCGATTGAGAACTTCGACGCGATGGGAATCCACACCGGCGACTCGATCACCGTAGCTCCTGCTCAGACGCTGACCGATCGCGAGTATCAAGTGATGCGCGACGCGGCGATTCGCGTGATCCGCAAAGTCGGAGTCGAAACCGGCGGCTCGAACATTCAATTCGCGCTCAATCCGCAAGACGGCCGATTGATGATCATAGAGATGAACCCACGGGTCTCACGCTCATCGGCGCTGGCGTCGAAAGCTACCGGATTCCCAATCGCCAAGATCGCCGCAAAGCTCGCGGTCGGCTACACGCTCGACGAAATACCAAACGACATCACTCGCAAGACTCCGGCGAGCTTCGAGCCGACCATCGATTACTGCGTAGTCAAAATTCCCAAGTGGGCCTTCGAGAAGTTCCCCTCGAGCGATCCGACGCTTGGCACGCAGATGAAATCCGTGGGCGAAGCGATGGCCATCGGTCGCACATTCAAGGAGGCTTTTCAGAAGGGCTTGCGGTCGCTCGAAGTGCGCAGCGCGTTCCGCGTCCCCTCAGATCTCGACGACATTGCGTTGAGGCGCAGGCTCGTTGTGCCGTCGGCGGAACGCGTCTACTTCGTGATGCACGCGTTGACGCTCGGCTATTCGACCGACGAGCTTCACGAACTTACCAGGATCGATCCGTGGTTCCTTGATAACCTCTCGCAGATCATCGAGCGAGAACGCGAGCTCCGCCGCGAGAGCATCGAGACGATCTCGCCCGGTGAGATGCGCGAAGCCAAGCGAATGGGGTTCTCAGACCAACGGCTCGCGACAGTTCTCGGCTCCACTGAAGACGAAGTCAGGCGCTTACGAATTAAGATGCACATCCGGCCGGTTTTCAAACGAGTCGACACCTGCGGCGCGGAGTTCGAATCCTTTACGCCGTACCTCTACTCGACTTACGAGGATGAAGACGAAGCGGACCCGACAGCAAACAAGAAAGTCATGATCCTCGGCTCGGGCCCGAATCGCATCGGGCAAGGAATCGAGTTCGACTATTGCTGCTGTCATGCGGCGTTCGCGCTGAAGGAAGAGGGCTACGAGTCGATAATGGTCAACTGCAATCCCGAGACCGTTTCGACCGACTACGACACTTCTGATCGGCTGTACTTCGAACCGATCACGTTCGAAGACGTGATGGAAATAGTCGAGCGCGAACGGCCCGACGGCGTGATCGTCCAGTTCGGGGGCCAGACGCCGTTGAATCTGTCGATGAGACTCTTCAAAGCGGGCGTTCCGATAATCGGCACATCTCCCGAATCGATCGACCTCGCCGAAGACCGCAAACGATTCGGCAAGCTGATTGTTGAACTCGACATTCCTCAACCGCCGAATGGCTTCGCTACTTCAAATGAAGAAGCGCGCGAAGAAGCCTCGCGCATCGGCTACCCGGTGCTCGTGCGGCCGAGCTACGTGCTGGGCGGCCGCGCGATGCAGATCGTCTACGACGAAGCGAGCCTCGACAACTATATGACCTTCGCGGTCGAAGCTTCGCCTGAGCATCCGGTGTTGATCGACTCATTCCTCGAAGACGCCCTCGAGATCGACGTCGATGCGCTGGCCGACGGCGAGAGAGTAGTCATCGCCGGCATTCAACAGCACATCGAAGAAGCCGGCATTCACTCGGGAGACTCGTCGTGCGTGCTTCCGCCGTGGGGAATCAAAGAAGGGCACCTCGACGCGATGCGCCGCTATACTCGCGAGCTTGCCAAGGCATTGAATGTCATCGGTCTGATGAACATTCAATACGCAATCTGGCGCGAGACCGTGTATGTGCTCGAAGTGAACCCTCGAGCTTCGCGAACGGTACCGTTCGTATCAAAGGCCACGGGAGTCCCACTCGCAAAGATCGCCGCGCGGCTTATGATCGGTCGCAAGCTCTCCGAGTTCAATCTGCCCGACGAGCTCACCGTGGATCGCTTCTATGTGAAGACTCCAGTCTTTCCGTTCGTGAAGTTCCCTGGCGTCGATCCGATCCTCGGCCCCGAGATGCGCTCGACCGGCGAAGTAATGGGAGTTGCAGAAGGTTTCGGCAGTGCATATCTCAAAGCGCAGCTTGGTGCGGGAACAAAGCTTCCCCGCGAAGGTCGAGTGTTCATCAGCGTGAACGAACAAGACAAGCGCGTTGTGAAGGACCTGGCCCGCGAGTTTCACGAGATGGGCTTCAAGATAGTTGCCACGCGCGGCACCCAAAAGAGAATCGAGGCTGCCGGCGTGCCTTGCGAATTCGTCTACAAAGTGAACGAAGGCCGCCCGAACATTGCCGACCTCGTGAAGAGCAAAGAGGTTCACTTGATCATTAATACACCGCTTGGCCGGACCTCGTTTTACGACGAGCGTTCTATCCGCCGGGCAGCGATTCAGTACTCGGTCCCTTGCGTGACAACCATGACCGGCGCAGTCGCAACAGTCGCAGCGATTCGCGCATTGCGCGAAGAAGAGCTTCAGGTTCGCAGCCTTCAGGACTACCACGTGCGGGCAGCAACTGAGTAAACGGAAAGGTACATCGGAGGCATCCGCGCCGATACCACAACATAACGGCGAGACTTGCCCGTCTAGCTTGGCTCAAAACCTTGCGAGTTGGCCCGTGTTTGAAAGCGTGATCCAGAAGTTCAAGCCGTCGCTGCAAGCTCCACTCGGCTGCGTGTTTGTTCCCACATTGAAGGTACCAATCGAAGTGAAATCCGACGCTTTCCATAACGACACGCTGTTGCCAAAAAGATTTGTCACCAGTATTCGCTCACCGTCGAATGCGGCTGTTGCCGGTCCATCGAGCCCATTCCCGCTTAGCGTCGCCAGCACAGTCCCCGCAAGCGTTCCCGTCGCCCTCACAACGCTCACTGTGTTTGAATAGAGGTTTGGCACCCAGATATTCACCCCGTCGAACGCCGGGTAGACTGGGCGACTACCAACATCGACCGATAGCAATATGGCGCCGTTTGAATCCAGTTTCCGCAGCTTGTCTACTGAGCCGGAGACATCGTCAGTCACCCAAATGTTGGTTCCATCATAGATGACTCCAAGTAGAGACGTGAACCCAGTCGAGACACTGGTGACTACGGTCGGGTTAAGCGTCATTATTGTAAGGAACCCTAAACCGCCCGCTACCCACATTCGCTGGCCGTCATAGGCTATTCCGTACGGATCTCCCAAGTTGTTCACCAGAACATGAAGCGTTCCCGCGGGCTGTGTTGGGTCTATTTCGAACAGGTATCCTGGACTTGATCCTGAAGTCACAAACACCTTCCCCATCGCGCAAAGCACTCCAACAGTGCTGAATACATTCTCGTTTGGCGGAAGCGTCCACGTTTCAAGCAACTTGCCGTCACTTGCTCTCACTCGTGAGACGGTACCAAGAGCAATATCTGAGACCCACAGGTCGGCGCCGTCCGACTGGACGAGTTGCGGCTGCGGCCCCACAGCAGTCAAAGCCAGATTGTTGGCCCCCTGGGTTGTCCAATATTGATTCAATGCCGCACGCCGGCTGCTCCGCTTCACTGACTGATCCATCGTGCGAGTGGAGAACGCCGCCATCTGCTCGCGTAGCACCGGATCACTCGGACTGTACGAGCTCGGCGTCGTGCCATTGGTCAAACCTGAAAAATATGCTTCCGCTATCGAACAGAAGAACACACTGCCGCTGGATACATCTGTGAACGGAATGCTTATCATTTGCATTCCGCAGGTTCCGGTAACTCCGTCCGCTCGCACGCGAGTTGATGCTCCTGTGACAATCGCCATTGCGACAATCAGCACAATTGCTCTGTTTCGTTTCAGCCTCATGTTGAATATCCTCGGAATGAATTTGAGATAGTTGCGATGGGGGCAGTGCGTTGATGATATCACGGATTCGGATTCGGAAGCGTCTATAGAGAAGAATCAGTTGATTTCGGCAGAACACCAGAGGCACAACCAGCAGGGCTGCGATTCGGACTTCGGCACTTAACTCGCCTCTTCGTCCCTCGCAGATTCTAGCCGCAGCCCAAGACTCGCCCTGCTCGACCAGTCGAGAGCAGTTAACACATCTACATATACGTACGGATGATGAAAGAGACCGCTTTCTACAAAGGTAGTTGCGTGATTCGGTTCACCCATTCGTCCGCGTCGGATGCCGACCAGATCAACAGCAATTCCTCCACGACCACCGCGATGCCTAACCGCTGCGAGGCGATTACGACGCCTGGGCTCGTGTTCCTTGCAATGAACTCAGCGAAGTGGCTCGGCATCGTTCTGCTGTCATGAGAGACCAGCACGCGTCCTTCCTGCGCAGCGATAGCGAGCACCTTCGTGTCGTCACGACAGGCTAAACCAGCCGACGTTGCACTTCGAAAGTCAATCGTTGGCTCGCGACGCAACGTCGCGCTGACAATCGCGTAGTTGAGGTCTGCATCGGCCTGGAAGCGAACCTTCATCAGACGCTCGTCTTCATCTGCCGGCGTCGCTCCGCCATCTTCTGATAGAACATCGGGTCAGCTTTTCGAGCCGCGTCCCGCTTAGCTTCGTAGTCAGCCTCACCCTGCTTGATGTATTCGTCTACATCGTCTTGATGATCCAAGTAGTACGCGATCGCTCCGAACACCTGCTCGAGAGTGAGCACAGGAAATGCCTGAGCGATGCTTTCAGGCGAGTCGCCATTCCAAAAGGAGTAAACGATAGAATCAAGCGACACCCGCGTGCCCGCGACTCTGTATGCTTGACCAACCTGCTCGACGTATTCTTTGCTCATATCACCTCCATGAGCCGCGTGTCTTAAGTTTCAATTCTGGAGATTATCACACGCCATTGAGTTTGTTTGCTATCCGACCGCCCGTTCATCCCTGCTTCCGATGCCGCGATGACGTCGACTCCGCGCGAACGCAAGGCTCGCATGAGCGTGGAGTCCTGAGAGTCTTCATCGACATAGAGGGCAATCTTCATTGAGCGGGTTCAGTGAGGTAGTGCTCGCGCGCCAACTTTTCATGCTCTGCATCTTCAGCCGCGATCTCCGACTCTACGGCTTCGCGATTGGCGTGATAGTACGCGAGCGCGGCGTAGACTTGCGCTAACGACAGGTGCCCGATTCGTTCCGCGATCTCTTCCGGCATCAACCCCAGTTTGTACCATACTACGATCCGCTGAACTGTCACGCCTGTCTCAGCGATGATTGGACGGCCCCCGTGAATTCCTGGTTCCTGGGTGATCAATGCCCCAATATCAAACACCGTAGACATATGTTTCTCCAGTCTCAAGCCCTCTTCGGAAGGTTTCCATTTTGTTGCTGGCGAAAATCATTGAGCCGGCGCAGCCGCGACTGTAGCTCGGTTAGATAAGCTTCACGATCACGACGAAAGATCTCTTCGGTTTCTTCCATCTGGGGCGCCATATCCCGGCATAGCGCAAGGTAGATGCTGACGCTCTGCTCGATTGTGAACTGCGCGGCAGAACGGCGTTCTTCTCGCGCGACTTCATCCCAGCCTTCGCGTAGTGTCTTCAACTCCCGCATACGAACTGTATTATACCAGTTCCCTCTTCCTCCGCCTCAAAACCGCGCCAGCTTGTTCGCGCCGGTAAGCGAGATCCAGAAATTCAATCCGTCGCTGCACGCCCCCTGCGGCGAGGTAGAAGCTCCGGTAGGAAAAGTGCCGATAGGAGTCAAATCCGATGCCTTCCACAGCGAGACGCTGTTCCCCGATATGTTCGTAACCAGGATCCGCTCTCCATCGAATGCCGCACACCAGGGCCCGCTCAGCCCATTCCCACTTAGAGTAGCCAGCACCGTTCCTGCAAACGCGCCTGTCGCACGAACTACAGTCACGGTGTTTGAGGTTTGGTTTGGGACCCAGATGTTAGTTCCATCAAATGCTGGAAACCTTGGATCATCACCCACATCAACTGATTGCAGTATGGCTCCGCTTGAATTCAACTGGCGTAGCTTGTCTACTGCTCCAATATTGTCAGTCACCCACATGTTCGTCCCATCAAAGACAATGCCCGAGAGATTGGTGAACCCAGTAGAAACTGTAGTCACACTCAACGGGCTGACTGTCACTATTGATACCGATCCGGCGCCCTGGTTAGCAGTCCAAATACGCTGTCCGTCAAAGGCTATGCCCAGACTGTCCCCGACGTTGGTGACAGTAGTAACTGCACCTGCAGCTAGTGTGGGATCTATCGAGTATAGGTGGCCGGGACTTCCGGTGCCGGTGACGAATACCTTCCCCATCGCCACCAGCACGCCAAAGGCGCCGGTCGCTCCAGTCCAGGTATCAACCAGCTTCCCATCGCTCGCTCTCACTCGTGTGAGTGTGGCGGTGCCAGGACTCGCGACCCACAGGTCCGCTCCGTCTGATTTGCTCATTTGTGGACTGCTTGAAGCAGGAAGAGTAGTCAGACCGAGATTATTTCCCCCTTGATTAGTCCAGAACTGATCCGTCGCAGCACGCTTGCTCCCCCGCAGCAGCGACTGATCCATAGCGCGTGTAACGAAGGCCGCCATCTGCTCGCGCGGCACATTCGCTGCGGGGCTGTAGGCGCCCGGCCCCGTGCCGTTGGTCAGCGCTGAAAAGTATGCTTCGGCGATCGAGCAGAAGAACACGTTGCCGGGAAGCACGTCTGAGAAAGGCACTGTAGTTGAAACACCTCCGCAGGTGCCTGTGGACTGTGCGTGTGATCGCGTTGATAGCGCTGTTACGCTCACCATCAATGAAATGAGCAGAGTTGTGCGAATAGCGATGCTTACTTTGATCCTCATAGTGTTCTCCTTTGTTTGATCAGGAAGTGCGCCTACTCTGTAGACGCAGAGGCTGATCGGATATGCTCGACCAGAAAGGCCACTGCGCAGTTGGTCAGAAAGAGCGTCTGTAGGAGAGCCTCTCTGCAAGAGCCGGATTGAAGCTGATGACCCGAGCTATTTCGGCGGAACGATACCATCGGGCAGGTGAGAGTACAATCTCGCTAAGGTCATGAAGCCGCCCTACAAAAGCGGGTGAGGTGAGGTAAGAATATCTCGTGACCAGCAGGCTCGGTGATGCAACATCCGATGGGCCGAAGGTCCTTCTACGACGTGCGTTCAAACTAGCGGAAGATGGGCGGCGTCACTGATCACTAGTTTCCGGAATCAGTGACACCGGCTCAAGTGTCCAACCACAGGTCGCCGCCTCAGAATCGAGCGAGCATACCCTGCGAATTAAATGTGACCCAGAAGTTGATCCCGTCACTACAGATGCCTAACGGGCCGACGGGACCCGCAGAATAATAGCCTATCCGTATCAGGTCTGTAGCCCTCCAGACCGATATGGAACCACCATAATTCGTCACGGCGATGCGCTCGCCGTCGAATGCCGCTACACTTGGTTGGTCCAGGCCATTGCTTGTCAGCGTTGCCAGCACCCTGCCTGCACCGGTCGCGCTTGTCCCGATCGCTCGAACCACAGTTACCGAGTTAGAAAAAAAATTCGGCACCCAGATGTTCATTCCGTCGAAGATCGGGAACTGAGGGCTGAGACCGACAGGAACTGTTTCAAGCACGGTCCCGGTCGAGCTTAGCTTATAGAGCGCGCCGTCCGAGGAATTCGCAACCCAGA
>JADGNW010000103.1 GCA_017883315.1 Blastocatellia bacterium
CGATCGGCGCCGAATTGAAACGATTCTTTTGAAACCGTCGTTACTGTATGCTCGGCTACATCGAGAACGACAGCAGATTCGAGCTTCGTCGAGATCAAGGCGAGTCGCGATGGCGAATCGGCTGTCAGCACCTGCGCTCCACGATCCAGCTCATTGTCGATGTAGACGTCACGAGTCGAATCGGTCCAGTTGACCGGAGCCGTCTTATTCGTCTGGGCCGCCGCAACACTGACGGTCACGAACAGAAGTGCGAAAATACTGAGTCTCATTCACGCTCCACTTTCAAATGCTCGTATCGTTGCCAAAAATCTATCTGACTATGAAACGTCGAAAGCATCAAGCTGGTTACTGCACACCCACGAGTTCGACTTCGAATATCAGCGTTGCGTTCGGGGGGATCTTCGGAGGACGTCCCGTTGGACCGTAACCGAGATTCGACGGAATGATCAGCCGGCGCTTGCCGCCGACCTTCATCGTCATCAGGCCTTCGTCCCAACCTTGGATTACCGCCCTGGTGCCGATCGGAAACGTGATCGGCTTACCTGTATCGAACGAGCTGTCGAACTTGGTCCCGTTCTCGAGCGTGCCGCTGTAATGCACGCTAACGTTCTGACCTTGCTTTGGGCTGTCACCCGTGCCGACCACTTCGTCAACGTACCTGAGCCCGGACGAAGTCGTCACCTCACCCCCGGGACTCGGCGTCGAGCTGCCTCTACGCAACACGATGAACAGCACTGCGGCTACGGCTATCGCCGCGATGATGACGTACACAACGGCCCTGGTCAGTTGATTGGAATTCTTTTTTGAAGAGCGAGTGGTGCGCGATGAGCTGCTGCCTCGTTTGACTTTTCGCTTTCGACTCTTGGGCAAGTTCGTCCTCCGGATCAAACTACAATGTGATGGTCACGGGGCCATGGTCACGGGCAAACTCGGGGTTCGACTTCAGCTTCAATGGCTCTCGAAATATGGAATTCGGATCGAGCCTTGTCAAGCCGGGGAGTGAATGAACCTCAAGCTCGCGAGGACCACGCCGCGAAGAAGCGCGGGGCTTGCTGAGGCAGCTCGCGCGCTAGCAACTCTTCGACCTCCGCCGAAGAAGCGAGCTTCATCGCGTCCTTCATGAGCGATTGCACCCGATGAAATTCGACAGACCGAATCGCATACTTCACCAGCGGTATTGAGCCCGGCACGAGACTCAGCGTGCGGATGCCGAGCCCGATCAATGCGATCGCCTGTAATGGATCGGCGGCCATCTCACCGCAGAGCTCGAGACTCACTTGCTGGGCTTCGGCAACTCGAACCAGGTGTGAGATCGTCCGCAGGATGGCAGGGTGAAGCGGTTGATAAAGATAGGCGACGTTTTCGTTCGCTCGATCAACCGCGAGGATGTATTGGATCAAATCATTTGTTCCCACGCTCAGGAAATCAGCTTCGCGAGCGAACACATCGGCCATCAGCGCAGCCGCCGGCACTTCAATCATCACGCCAACCGGAAGCCCGGCGTTGTGCTCGACGTGAGCCTCGGCCATCTCTTGTTTTACATCGGCGATGATTCGCTTGGCTTCACGCAATTCGTTTATCGTGCTCACGAGCGGCAGCACCACGCGCAGCCGGCCGTGTAAGTTCGCTCGCAGTATCGCTCGAAGCTGAGTGCGAAAAACATGTTCTGCTCTGAGCGAGAGTCGTATGGCGCGAAGGCCAAGCGCAGGGTTATGTTCCGTCTCGAAACCTTCGAGCGTGAGTTTATCGCCGCCCAAATCAAACACGCGAATGCTGGCACCGGCCTCTCCGGTTGCTTCGGCGAGTTTGCGATAGACCTCGTATTGTTCGTCCTCGCTCGGCAGCTCCGGAAGCCTGTTTAGGAACAAGAACTCAGAACGATAGAGCCCGATTCCCTCGGCTCCGAAAAGCTTTAGTGAATCTATTTCAGTCGAAAGCTCTACATTAGCTCGCAACGTGATTCGCACGCCGTCAATCGTCTCGGCCGGCAGCGCGGTCTCCGCGGCTCGCGGCGTGCGCCTGCCAGCCTCGCTCTCGCGCTTTTCGAGGTAAGTCCGCAGGACAGATTTTGTCGGACGCAGGATGACCTCGCCGGCGGTGCCATCGATGACGATGAGGTTGCCGGTCTTGGCCAGGCGCGTCACGTCGTGGAGCCCAACGACCGCCGGTATGCCGAGCGAGCGGGCTATGATCGCGGAGTGTGAGGTCAGGCCGCCGGTGTTCGTCGCGAATCCGAGCACGTGGTTGAAATCCAGCTCTGCAACGGTCGAGGGCCAGATATTCTTTGCGACAATGATTACGTCCTGGTCGAGCTTCGATAGATCGAATTTGTCATGTCCTGAAAGGACAGTCAGTAACCGGGTGGCCACGTCCTCGAGGTCCGAGGTGCGCTCGCGGAGGTACGGATCGTTTACCTGCTTGTAAGCGTCGATCGCGCGATCGGCGACTGAACGGACGGCCCACTCTGCGTTGACTCGTCTAGTGCGTATCTCGTTTTCGAGCTCCTGGATCAGTCGCTCATCTTCGAGCATGAGCAAATGCGCATCGAGTATGAACGAGTGGTCGTAGCCAAGCACTTGGGCGAGCCGGACCTTGATGTCGCGCAACTGGCCTTGCGCTTCCTGAAAAGCTTCGCGGAGACGGCGAGCTTCATTTCGCGCTTGAGCGGCTGAGACACCTATATAGTAAAACTGATGCCGGCCGCGCTCATCGAGTCTGAGAACGCGCCCTGCCGCGATTCCGGGCGAAGCGGGAACGCCTTGCAGCTTCACGTCGCGCGAACGAGCCGCGCTAGAAGACGCCATCC
>JADGNW010000014.1 GCA_017883315.1 Blastocatellia bacterium
GAGATGGGATTGCTGGGATCGGGTGCTTACACGAAGAACCCGATTATTCCGTTAGGTTCGACCGTAGCGATGCTGAACATGGACATGATCGGCAGGCTTCGCAATAACTCGCTGTTCATCGGTGGAATGGGCACGTCGCCCGTGTGGAAGCCGCTGATTGAAAAACTCAACGGGGCGATCCAGCCGGTATCAAGCGCCCCTGGAAATGGCTCTGGGGGCCGGTTTCAGCTTAGCTTCGGCGAGGATGGCTTTGGGCCGAGCGATCATCAGTCTTTCTACGTGAAGGACATCCCGGTTTTGTTTTTCTTCACCGGCACTCACGACGACTACCACAAGCCAACCGACACCGCCGATAAGATCAATGCTGAGGGATTGAAGCAAGTCGCGGAGTTCGTTCGTGAAATCGCGGTCTCTGTTGCAAACGAACCGCAGCGCATCGCATTTACCAAGGTGAAAGTGGAACAGAGGCCGACGGGCCGCGGGTTTCGAGTCTATCTCGGAACGGTTCCCAACTATTCCGATCAAAGCGATGGCATGAAGCTTGACGGTGTGCGCTCAGGTTCGCCGGCGGAGAAGGCGGGGTTGCGCGCAGGTGACTTCATCGTGAAACTGGGAAAGACGCCGGTCAAGAACGTGTACGACTACACCTACGCGCTCGGGGAGATGCGAGCGGGCGAAGAAGTTGAGATCTCGATACGCCGCGACGGGAAAGAGATGACATTGAAGATCACGCCCGAGAAGCGGCAGTGAGGGTCGCGGTTCCGAGTTCCGGGTTCGTGGTTCCGAGTTTGAACCCCGAACCCTGAACTCTGAACTCTGAACTGAGGTGAAGATGCTCCTGGAAGGAAAGACCGGAATTGTTTTCGGCGTAGCGAACAAGCGGAGCCTTGCGTGGGCAATTGCGCGCCGGGCTGCTGAGGAGGGCGCGCGCATAGCGCTTACCTATCAGGGCGAGAGGCTTGAAGAGAACGCGAGAGAGCTTGCGGCAACACTAAAAGACCCGCTCGTGTTGCCTTGTGATGTGACCCGTGATGAAGACATCGCCACGGTTTTCTCTACCGTCAAAAGCGAATTTGGTTCGCTCGATTTCGTAGTGCATGGAATCGCATACGCGCTTCGCGAAGAACTCGAAGGCGAATTTCTGAACACGTCGCGAGAGGGCTATCGCGTTGCGCAGGACGTGAGCGTTTATTCGTTGACTGCGATCGCCCGGGAAGCGGCGCCGCTGATGGAGGGACGCGGCGGCAGCATACTCACTCTGACTTATCTTGGCGGCGAGCGGGTGATTCCCGGTTACAACGTGATGGGCATAGCCAAGGCCGCGCTCGACATGAGCATGCGTTATCTGGCTGAGAACCTGGGCGCGCGCGGCATTCGAGTGAATGCGATTTCGGCAGGTCCCGTGAAGACGCTGGCATCGGCGGGCATCGGAGGCTTCTCGAAGATCCTCGAGCACATGCGCAACCACGCACCACTTCGCCGAAACATCGATCAAAGTGAAGTCGCTGACGCAGCACTGTTTCTATTGTCGAACATGTCGCGCGGAGTCACCGGCGAAATCCTGCACGTAGATTGCGGCTATAACATCATGGGCATGTGAAGCAGAAGGCGGAAGGCGGAAGGCGGAAGGCAGAAGGCAGAAGGCGGAAGGCAGAAAGCGGAAAGCAGAACGCAGAAGGCGGAAGGCGGAAAGCAGTTGGTTTGATCGATTCAATTGGGTTCAAATCCTTCCTGGGAAGCACAGTTACCTAGGAGGACTGACTTATGCTACGGGGACACAGAGACTTGAAAGTATTTCAGTTGGCTTACAAACTCGCGATGCAAATCTTTCGCGAGTCGCGAGCTTTTCCCAAAGAGGAGCGGTATTCGCTGACTGACCAGATTCGTCGTTCATCTTGAAGCGTGGCCTCCAATATTGCGGAAGGGTTTCGAAAAAGGCGATACCCAAACATGTTCATCAGCAAGCTCGCGGATTCCGATGGCGAGGCTTCTGAGACGCAAGTCTGGCTCGACTTTGCGCGCGATTGTGGTTACCTTGCGCAAGAACGTTACGTCGAGCTGACCGCTGGATATGAAGGGGTAGGAAGAATGCTAGGCGCTATGATTGCACATCCCGAGAAGTTCAAGCCTCTGTAGGGCTTGCACCTTCTGCCTTCCGTTTTCCGCCTTCCGCCTACCGCCTTCCGCCTACCGCCTTCTGCCTTCTGCCTTCTGCTTTCTGCCTTCTGCATTCTGCCTTCCGCCTACCGCTTTCTCTCATCGGCCGCCCAGATGTACTTGTGAAGTTGTAGCTGGAACCGCGCGCGAAGTTTGTCCTCCAATATCCATCCAACGACTTGCTCCGGCTCGATCATGCCGAACGCAGTTGAGATCAACACCTTCACTCGATCTTCTAATTCGTGTTCGCGGATTGTCTTCAGCGTCCACTCATAGTCCGCGCGATCGGCGATGACAAACTTCACCTCGTCATCAGGTCTAAGGTGCTCGAGGTTGGACCACAAGTTTCTCTCGCATTCGCCCGAGGCCGGGCACTTCAAATCCATGATGCGAATGACTCGCGGATCCAGCTTCGATATGTCGCGATGCCCGCCGGTTTCAATCAGCACCGTGTGTCCCGAATCCGCAAGTGTCGTCGCAAACTCGTAGATGTCCGATTGCAGCAATGGCTCGCCGCCCGTAAGCTCAACCAGCTTGCAGTCGTACTTTTCGACTTCCCGAATGATCTGGTCAAGCGTCATCTGCGTGCCCCCGGTGAAAGTGAACTCCGAATCGCACCAACTGCACCGGAGGTCGCAACCCGTCGTGCGCACGAACACGCAGGGCAAACCGGCGTAGCTCGATTCACCCTGGATGCTTTGATAGATTTCGGTGATTCGCATGAGCGCCCTTTTTCGTGAACATTCTAGCCCGCCCGTTGAATGGATGCGAGTTATGATCATTAAATGTATCTTGGGCACCCTCTTCTGAGTGGGTAATATTGACCGTGACCGCTTCTTTCAATCTGACCGAATCCTAGCTAGCGTGCAGCAGCGCTGGTTGTACATCAGCGCCTCACGTCGTCGGGCCGCTTTCAGAGGCCATTACGCGTTCGAGTTTGAAACTGTTGCTGCCTAAGCAGTAAGCCCGACGCTAACCACTCTTAATCGCTATCCTGCAGGGTTATTCTCAATCCCTCGTTTCGTAACCGATTCAGCGCTCGCGCGGCACGAGCATTGAATAAGCAGTTGGGTTTCGACTAGAGGGCGGGAGTGTCGGCTTCAGTGATGCAAGACAAACTAAATAGAATCGAGGACGGCGGCTCGAAATTCTTTATGAACGTAGTCTCGGCTGCGGGACTCGGCTTGTTCGTCTATGCCGTGTTTGAAGTTGTGACCGGCGGAGTGAGCCTCGAGTGGATACTGCTCGGTCTGGTCACCACCCTTGTAGTCGGGCGCACAATCATTGCGATTCCCAAGACAGAGAGCACGGTCACGCTGGATGATACCTTCATCTACGTTTCTGTTTTGCTCTACGGAGTGTGGCCATCGGTCGTGTTGGCCGGAGTAAACGCCGTTCTGTGCTCGCTTCGTTATCCCAATCGCAAACGTGTAGCGCCGTTCAACGCCGGCGCAATGAGCCTGTCCGTTTTCATTTCGAGCTCGCTGGTAACTTATGTCTTCGGCGGTCCGCATGAATTGGCGTCCGACTCAGGCCGTCTGGTCCTGGGCGCGGAATCGCTCGCGCTACTTCACTACCTGTTGAACTCGGGAATGGTCAGCATAGTTAGCGCGCTCAGAAACAGACGCAGCCTCGCGGCCACGTGGCGTGAATCGTTTTTGTGGACAGGTATGTCGTACTTTGCCGGCGCCGTAGCTGCTTGTTTGATCGTCAAGCTGATCACGGTGATTTCGTTTTATGCTTTCATCGTCGCGGTGCCGATACTGGCTACCACGTTTCTGATGTACCGGAACTATCTCGAGAAAGTGCAGGCGTCGATCAGGCACGTAGACGAGATGACCGATCTGCACCTTCGAACGATCGAAGCGCTCGCCATCGCTATCGACGCCAAGGACGAAGTCACGCACGACCACGTTCATCGGGTTCAGATTTATGCAATCGGGCTTGCGCGCCAATTCGGGCTGAGCGACGCAGAGATCGAAGCGTTGAAGGCGGGCGCGCTGCTTCACGATATCGGCAAGCTTGCAGTGCCCGATTACATTCTTAACAAGCCGGATAAGCTCACCGTCGCCGAGTTCGACAAGATGAAGGTTCATACGATCGTTGGCGCGGAGATTTTGACTCGCGTCGCATTCCCTTATCCGGTTGTGCCGGTGGTCCGGCATCATCACGAAAGATGGGATGGCCGCGGTTATCCCGACGGACTGCGAGGCGATGAAATACCGATCACCGCGCGCATCCTGTCGGTGGTCGATTGCTTCGACGCCGTGCGCGAAGACCGGCAGTACCGCAAGGCGATGACGCGCGAGCAGGCAATTGATCTGATCAAAAGCAGCTCGGGAACGATGTACGATCCCGAAGTTGTCCGCGCGTTCATCGAACACTTGCCGCAGTTTGAAGGGGAAATAAAACGGCAGAAAAAAGAAGTGAAAGCGGCAAAGTCGAAGGGGCAAAGCAGCGGCGCGCTGGCCCTGCAGAAGAAAGACAGCGGTCAGGTAGTGTTCGAGCACATTCGCAATGCGCATCGCGAGGTGATCACTCTTTACGAAATCGCGCAGACCATTGGGATGAGTCTCGACCTGCGCGATATGTTCGCGGTGTTTTCATCCAGGCTCCAGAATATTGTGAGCTACACTACGTGTGTCCTTTACCTTCACAAGCCCAACTCTATCGATGTTGAGGCGGTGCATGTGGCGGGGCGCTACGCGGAGCGCTTGAAGGGAGCGAGCCTGATACTTGGATCCGGGATAAGCGGCTGGGTCGTAGCGAACCGTCAGCCTATGTACAACTGCGATCCGCGTCTCGACTTGAACGCGGCCCAGATCAAAATCGACGTGCCTTATCGCGCGGTGATAGCGGTGCCGCTGCTTAAGGGCAACGACGTGCTCGGCGCGCTGACGCTTTACTCTGCCGAGCTCAGCGCTTACGAACCTGATCATTTGCGGCTTGTAGAGGCAGTGGCCAAGCTCGCGGCAGATGCTATCGCGAACGCGCTGCATCACGAAGAAACGGAAGCTGACGCGCTGACCGATTCAGTGACCGGGCTTGCGAATTCGCGGGCACTCAGACGTCGCTTCGAGCAAGAGGCTGCGCGGGCGCGGGGCGCGGGCGAGAGCTTCGCCTTGTTGATGATGGATCTTGATTATTTTAAGAGGGTCAACGATACAATGGGTCACCCTGCAGGCAACGATGCGCTGCGCCAGGTAGGGGAGTTGCTCTCGCGTCATATTCGTTCGAACGATTTCCTCAGCCGGTACGCCGGAGACGAGTACGTTGCACTGTTGCCCAACATCGGACCGCTCGAGGTGCGGGAACTCGTCGGACGGCTTCAGCATGCATTGGACAATCGAAAATTTGGAGTTAACGAGTCGAGCGCACCGATAGGAATAAGTGTTGGGTGGGCGTGCTTCGGACCGGACGGTGAATCTATTGATGAACTGCTGCTTGCTGCCGATCGAGCGATGTATGCGGACAAGCTTCGCAGAAAGTCGCCGGGTTCGATTTCAGAAGACGCTTTGCAGCAACAACCCAACGACTATCGTGTAATGTAGATATCTGATCGTTGCGACGCTTTGTTGGTGTCGTTTGTTGGTGCTCGGAAGCTCACTCTCCAAAGTAGTCACACCGTGCGGTGCACGTCTCTCTGATCGTAATTCGATGAAGTCCCGGGAGCGTGCCTTCCAGCCGTTCCCATATCCAGCTAGCGAGATTTTCACTGGTGGCATTCTCGAGCCCGTCAATCTCATTCAAGTAGTAATGATCCAGCCGTTGTCGAAGCGGCTCGAACGCGTCCATGATCTGAGCGTAGTCGATGAACCAGCCGGTCTTCGGGTCAACTTCTCCGCGAACCGCTACTTCGCACTTGAACGAATGCCCATGCAGCCTCGCACACTTGTGCTCCGCGGGAACACGAGGCAGCCGGTGGGCGGCTTCAAAGGTGAACTCTTTCACAAGCTCGACAATCATCGCGAATCAATCTTAGCTTTGCGCTCAAATGATTCGCAAACAGATGCCGCGCAGAATGTTGGAGCGGCGGGTCCTTTCGCCCGGAGCTGTGGTATCTTTCCTGCGAACGGAGGCCGGGTGCTGAACGGTAAGAAAATTGCGGTTGTAATGCCTGCGTATAACTCCGCCAGAACGCTCGAGCGAACATGCGGCGAGATACCGAAGGAGGTGGTTGACGAAGTGTTGCTCGTCGATGACAGCAGCAGCGATTCAACTGTCGAGGTGGCCAGACAACTGGGGCTCACTGTTTTTCTGCACAATCAGAATCTGGGCTACGGCAGGAACCAGAAGACCTGTTACAGCGAAGCGCTGAAGATGGGCGCTGACATCGTGGTGATGCTGCACCCGGACTATCAATACTCCCCGAAGTTGATCACTTCGCTCGCCGGTCTTGTAGCGTCGGGCGAATACGACGTCGCATTGGGCTCGCGCATCCTGGGCGTAGGTGCGCTCGAAGGCGGAATGCCACTTTACAAATACATCTCGAATCGGTTCTTGACGCTTGTTCAAAACATCCTGCTCAGCTACAAGCTGTCCGAGTATCACACTGGCTATCGGGCGTTCGATCGGAGCGTCCTGGAGGAGTTGCCACTCGAGGAGAACTCGGACGACTTTGTGTTCGACAATCAGATTCTCGCGCAGGCGATCTTTTTCAGGTACCGAATCGGCGAGGTATCGTGCCCGACCAAATATTTTGCCGAGGCATCGTCAATAAATTTTCAGCGAAGCCTGAAGTATGGACTGGAAGTGCTCGCGACATCGTTGAAGTTTCGGCTGCAGAGGATGGGGCTGATGAGGTTTGCGATATTCAATTCGTCTGGCAATAAACTGGTGTCTGATTACTATCAACGTGTCGCTCGCGGACGGTGATGAGGCCCCATAGCGGCAACTGCGGCGTTAGGGGGCGCTGCGATTCTGTGAGCATCGATACGGTTGAGAGCCTGCGAGCTATCGCTGGCATTTCCGATCCTGCGGTAAACTGAACGTCATGCCGCGCGAACACAATCGAGCTATGAAAACGGCAACTAAGCGCGCCCCCTTTGTGACAGTGAAGTTTGCCCAATCACTTGACGGCCGCATTGCAACCGCAACCGGCGAGTCGAAGTGGATAAGCGGCTCGGGGGCGCGGCGCTTTGTTCATAAGCTCAGGCGCGAACACGACGCGATCCTGACGGGAATAGGTACAGTGCTGATCGATGATCCGCAACTGACAGTTCGCCTTGTGAGCGGGCGCGATCCTCTGCGCATTATCGTCGACAGCCAACTGCGCATACCGCTCACGGCGCGAGTGCTGGCGGAGGGCGCGGCTAGTGGCACTCTCATCGTCACGGGTAAATCGGCGGACATAGCGCGAGCACGAGAAATCGAAAGCCTCGGGGGCGAAGTCTTGAGGCTTCCGAGATCGAAGGACAATTCAGGCATCGATCTCGCTCGGTTGCTGGAAGAGCTTGGCCGGCGAGGAATCGCGTCGGTGCTGGTTGAAGGAGGGAAGGGAATCATCACATCGTTGTTGAAGGCGCACGCTGTTGATCGCATGGTCGCGGTGATCGCGCCAAAGATAGTCGGCCAGGGTATTGCCGCCGTCGGAGATCTCGGCATAACTAAACTCGACGACGCGATCGTCTTTTTGTCGGTCAAGACCCGGCGGCTCGGCGCGGACATTGTCTTCGACGGGCGTGTTAAGTAGCGTAGCCTTCCGGGAACACTACTGAAGTCTATCTTCTTAAAACAAACTCAGCTTGATGCTGAGATATTTCTTCGGGTTCTGGCGGAAGTCGTAAAGCAACTTCACCATTTCGGCGGTCGTCTGGTTCAGGTTGTTGTAGAGTTTGTCGTCGTGAAGAAACTTGCCCGCAGTACCCTCTCCTTTATCGAGCCGGTCGCTTATGTTTCGCAGCGACGCGACTGTAGCCTGCGCGTCATCGTGAAGCTTCTCATCCTTTATGAACTTGCCGAGTGATCCACGGCCCGCTTCGATGTCGCCGGCAATCTTGTCCAGCTTCTCGGTTGTCGAGTTGAATTTCGCGAGAACTTCATTCGCTCGTTTATAAAACTCATCGTCGGTCACCAGCTTGCCGATCGTGCCTTTTCCTGCGCGCACGTCGGCAACGATGGCTTCAACATTGGTCGCCGCGCCGCGTAGATCGTCGTAGAGCTTCGGGTCCTTGAGCAGGCGTGAGAGCGTTCCGTCCCCCTTTGTTATCTTCGCGCCGACGTCCTGGAACTCCAGGATTGTACGATTGAGGTTTACATAAAACGCATCGTCATGAAGGAGCTTGCCGATAGTGCCTTTCCCCTGATTGACGTTGTCCATCAACTCTTGAAGCTGTTTGCCTACGGTGTTGAACTGCACAAGGATATCGCTCGCGCCCGAGAAGATCTGCGACAGACCGGCCTGGTCTGCGCTCGGAACCTCGCCGCCATCGGGTATCGGTTCGGTAGCACTTGTGCCGGGAGTTATGTCGATGACGCGATCGCCCAGGAAGCCTTGTTGAGCCAGCACTGCCTGCGAATCTCTTCGAATACGGCCGGCAACCTCTTTCGCATCGACGGTCATAGTAATCACGATTGGCTTTTCGTCCTTGCTGGTTGGGACCGCTCCGAACTCGACGGTGTCAACTTTACCAATGAGCTTTCCTGCAAGTCGAACCTCGTCTCCTTTCTTCAAGCCGTCGGCCGCCGCAAGCCGAGTGTGATAGGTGGCGTTATGCTGGAAGAACGGAATTCCTCCGCTGACACCCAGTATGAAGATGATGAGAATCGTAATCGTAGCTACCACGAGTATGCCGACGCGCAACTGGGAGAATGTGGTCTTTTGTCTTGGCATAAGAAAACTCCTTTGGTCAGAAGTCAGAAGTCAGAGGTCAAAAGTCAGAAGGCGAAGGTCGGAGGTGGCGGCTTCTGACCTCTGACTGCTGCATTCTGAGGGCTGCATTCTGCATTCTGCCTTCTGACTTCTGCCCTCACGACACCTTGAAGAAATCCTTTATATAAGTATCATCACTCTTCCAGAGTTCTTCGTCGGTGCCGCTAAAAATTACCTTGCCTTCTTTGAGCATGATGAAGCGAGTGTTGATCAGGCACAAGTTGCCTTGCTCGCTTCTGAACTCGACCTCGCCGCCTTCGGTGATCGTCGCGAAACTCGAGGACAGCAGCTTGATGTCATCTATTCTATGGGTGACGAAAATCGAGCTGACTCCTTCAAGGTCGCGGAGCTTCATTGCCTGCTCGAGTATTGTCCGCGCCGTGGGCGGATCGAGTCCCGCGGTCGGCTCATCAAAGAGGATCAGCTTTGGGCTGCCCACCAGGGCGCGAGCTATGCCAACGCGACGGCGCATTCCGCCCGACAGTTCCGAGGGCCTCATATACATCGTGTGCTCGAGATTGACGAACCGCAGCATTCGTCGAACGGTCTCTTCGATCTCGCGCTCGGGCACTCCCTGCTCGAACAATCGAAAACCTACGTTCTCGTAGACCGAGAGCGAGTCGAATAAAGCGCCGTCTTGAAAGACCATGCCAATCTTCCTCCGAACCTCAGTCAGCTCGGATTCCGACATGTGAGTGACGTCATCGCCGTCTATCAGGATGCGGCCTTCCTGGGGCTTGATTAGACCAAGCACGAGTTTCAGAATCGTCGACTTGCCGGTGCCCGAGCCGCCCATCACAATCTTGGTCTCACCCGGATTCACGACAAAGCTCACTTCGTCCAGGATGACCCGGTCCTCGTAGGCCATCGTCACGTCGTTAAACTCTATCGCGCTGTGTCTATGCTCAGACATGAGAGCTCAGCTAGCTGAAAACTTGAATCACTTTCTGCAGGAAGAAATCCGTTGCCAATATCAAGATATCCGACAACACCACAGATTGAGTCGTCGAGCGCCCCACGCCAACCGTCCCGCCGTGAGTGCGCAACCCCGCGCGGCAGCTCACAATGGCGATGATGAAGCCGAACACCAGCGGTTTCACGAGCCCGCCGATCAGGTCATTGTATGTCAGCGCGTCTTTTGCCGACCGGATATAGACCGAGCTTGGGACTCCCAGCAATGAGCTTGATACTGCCCATCCTCCCACCGATCCGACCATGTCCGCGAGCAGCGTAAGAGCGGGGCACATAACCATTAGTGCGAGTAATCTCGGCCACACAAGCTTCTTTATCGGATCGGTGCCCAGCGCGCGCATCGCGTCTACCTGTTCCGAGACGACCATCGAACCAAGCTCCGCGGCGATCGCCGACCCGACGCGGCCGGCAAGCATCAACGAAGCGAGCACCGGCCCCATCTCTCGCACAAGCGAAGTCATGACGAGCTGTCCCGTCTTGGCCGTCGCTCCAAAAGTCTTGAGCGTAGGCGCGGTGTTTAGCGCCAGAATGCCGCCAGTGAACGCGCCGGTCAGCACAATGATGAGAATTGACCCGACGCCGATCAGGTCCATCTGGGTGACGATCTCGCGAAAGTAATGAGGCTTGGATGCGGCGCGCCGAAATGCGCGACCGGCCATCATGGTAGCTTCCTGGACCTCGTAGACGGCCTCAAAGAGTGGGTTCATTAGTCAGCATTGCGGAATGTGGATTTCGGAATGCGGATTGAGAATAGCTCGCCGCTTGCGACTTTTCAATCCGCAATCGGAAATCCGCATTCCGCTATCAGTAGAAAAGGTACTTGCGCCAGGCTTCGTCGGTTCGGCCCAGATAGCGGATGATCTGCCGGTTGACGTGAAGGTTGTAAGCCTGCGGCCGCTTCATCAAGCGCATGCTCGCGCCTTCGGGCGTGCGGTCTCCTTTGCGATTGTTGCAAGAGCGGCAGCAAGCCACCAGGTTCTCCCACGCGGAATCTCCGCCGCGCGAGCGCGGTGCGATGTGATCCAAGGTCAGGTCCTGAGACGGGAAGACGCGTCCGCAGTACTGACAGGTATTGTGATCGCGAAGCAGGATGTTCTTGCGCGAAAGGCTCTTTCTCTCGAACGGGATATGAATGTATTCAATCAGACGGATCACCGAAGGCATCGGCATCGAAAATCGCGCCGAGTGCAGCCACTGAGCGGAACACTCTTCGGCATTGGCGACGCCCTTGAGAATCAGCACGACCGCGCGCCGGGCCGTGCAAACATTGATCGGCTCGAACGAGGCGTTCAGAACTAAAACGCGAGAGTTCATTCTGACAGCGAAATATAACTTGGCTTCTCAAGTCCTGTCAAAGTTACGATTCAAACTTGACAGCGCCCTTCGTATTAATCGAATTTATTCGTTTCAGCGCACTGGGAGCGCAGGCGTCTCGCCTGAATAGATTTCGGAGTAGAGCGATTCACAACCGGCGGCGAGACCGCTGCGTTCCCGGCGCGAATGAATTCGTGCTACGAACGTTGATCGGAATTCAGTAAGGAACGGAGCAAAGACCTATGAGAAATCACACGCGCGTTCGCTGGCTCACAGCCGTCGCAATTAGCTTGTTTGTCCTTTCATCAACGCCCGCACAAACGGATGCGCCGGAAGATCTGGGTGCTTACGCGGCGCGAGTGTTGAAGGACTTCGAAGTGCCGGGGCTTGCGGTGGCGATCGTGAAGGATGGCAGGGTCGTGCTCGCAAGAGGCTACGGCGTGCGCAAGCTGGGTGAAACGACGCCGGTCGACGAGCACACATTGTTTGGCATCGCTTCAAACACCAAAGCTTTTACCGCGGCGGCGCTTGCCATCCTGGTCGATGAAGGCAAGCTCAGTTGGGATGACCCGGTCACCAGGCATCTGCCCGCCTTTCAAATGTACGATGCATACGTCACGCGCGAGATGACGATTCGCGATTTGCTCACGCATCGCAGCGGGCTCGGACTTGGCGCGGGTGACTTGATGTTCTGGCCGCACACGACGTTCACTCGCGAAGAGATTGTCCATAGGCTTCGTTACATCAAGCCGGCTTCGAGCTTCCGAAGCAAATATGCTTACGACAACATTCTCTACCTCGTCGCGGGTCAAATCATCCCTGCGGTCACCGGCAAGAGCTGGGATGACTTTATCAAAGAGCGCATCTTCGCGCCGCTGGGAATGACCGCCAGCAATACCAGCATCAGCGCTTTTCGTCCGGGTGATGACACTGCGGCACCGCACGCTCGGGTCGAGGGCCGCGTGCAACCGATTCCATACAACAACGGCGACAACCTTGCGCCTGCCGGAGCTATTAACTCATGCGTTGCCGAGATGGCGAAGTGGATGATTTGCCAGCTTGATCACGGACTGATACGCGACGGGAACGGTGAGCGGCGGCTGTTCAGCGAGACGCAGAGCCGCGAGATGTGGTCGGCCCAGACCATCACGCCTCTCAGGGACCTGCCTCCGCCGCTTGCTGCCCTGCGTGCAAACTTTTCAGCTTACGGCCTGGGTTGGGGCTTGAGCGACTATCGCGGAAGGAAGATTGTTTCACACACCGGCGGGCTTGCAGGTCTGGTATCCA
>JADGNW010000104.1 GCA_017883315.1 Blastocatellia bacterium
ACCTTGGCTCCTCGATCGACTGCGTCGTTAACTTGCGACTCGATCTCATCACGCTGGGTCGCAGTGTGAAGCGGGCCCATTCGAATCTTTGGCTTCTCTGCTCTCGTCATTCCGTCGCCGACTTCGTAGCGTGCAACCTTACCCACCAGACCTTGAACAAACTCATCGAAGACCTTGTCGAATACATACAGACGCTTGACCGCGAGGCACGCCTGGCCCGCGTTCCAAAAGCGGCCCACCATCGCACCGGTTATTGCCTTCGCGATGTCGGCGTCGTCACACACTATCATCGGATCCGAGCCGCCGAGCTCGAGAGTCACGCGTTTGAAGCCGCCGCAAGCTACTTCGGCGACATGTTTACCGGTTGATGATTCTCCAGTGAATGCTATTCGCTTGACCTTCGGATTGGAGAGCAACTCTTCGCCGACTACCCCGCCCGGCCCAGTGATAACGTTCAACACGCCTTTAGGAATGCCAGCTTGATTCATCAACTCGATGATGCGAATCGTTGCAAGCGGGGTCGTCGACGCGGGCTTCACGACGATCGTGTTGCCGGCGGCAAGAGCCGGCCCGACCTTTGTGCCCATCAACGTCAGGGGAAAATTCCAGGGCACGATTGCACCGCATACACCGAGCGGCTTTCGTATAACCATGCCATAAGCGTTCTTCGCTGGGAGCGGAACGTGAGCGCCACGCACTTTCGACGCAAGCCCGGCATAGAAATGCAATCCGTGATCGAAGTGCTCGAGCTCGCCGCTCGCTTCCTGAAACGGCTTACCCTGCTCCCGGCAGAGCAGCTCGGCCAGGCTTTTACGTTCCGTCACAACAAGTTCTGCAGCTTTCGACAGAAGCTGGCCGCGTTCTTCAGCCGATGTATGCGACCACTCTTCAAACGCGGCTTCGGCAGCATCGACAGCGCGGCGCGCGTCTTCCTCGCTACCCTTGGGCGCTGTGTCAACCACTTCACCATTAGCGGGATTGCGAACTTCGTAGGTCGCGCCGCTCATCGCATCAACCGACTCTCCTCCAATGAACATCTTAGCCATTAAGATTCCTCCAGGAATTGGTCCGTAGTCAGTAGTCCGTGGTCAGTAGCTACGGACTATCGCCCTTTAAACTGTGCCTGCCGCTTCTTCGCGTAGGCATCAAGACCTTCGTGAGCGTCCTCACTTTCAAAGAGCTGCTGTAGCAACTCGCGTTCGAGCGCCAGCGCTTCTGTTTGCGGGACCTCCAGTCCCGTTTGCACCGCTCGCTTTATCAGCCCTACCGCCTTGCTAGCCTTCGCCGGAGGCACGAACTGTGTCGCGTACTCGAGCACCTTCTCGAAAAAGTTTTCCTCTTCGAACACGTGGTTCACCAGCCCGATGTCGTGAGCCTCTTCGACAGAAATTGTTCTCCCTGTAGCCAGCATCTCCAACCCCCGGCTCTTTCCGATGAGGCGCGGAAGGCGCTGTGTTCCTCCCATTCCCGGCAAGAGTCCCAGGTTGATTTCAGGCAGCCCGAGCATCCCCGGGCCCTTCTTCGCAATGCGAACATCGCAAGCGAGCGCGACTTCGAGCCCGCCGCCAACAGCGTGACCGTTGATCGCTGCGATGATCAGCTTCTGAGTGTTTTCCATTCGCATCAAGGTCTCGTTGCCGTGCAAGCTGAAGAAGTAGCGAAACTGCGGCGTGGCCGACAGCAGCATCTTGATGTTCGCGCCCGCGCAGAAAAATTTGTCGCCTGCTCCGCGAATGACGATGACATGCACGTCTTCATCGAGCCGCGCCTCGAGGATTGCGTCATCCAGGTCACGCATCATCTCATATGTGTACGTGTTAGCGGGTGGGTCGTGCAGCTCGATCGTTGCAATGCCATCTTGAGCGCTGTAGTTGACCAGCTTGTTCTCCATCGCTTCTCTAGTCATGAATATTCTCCAATCAGCATCAGCGTAACACCGATCAAACCATCCTAACTCTTGGCCTCATTGCTCCCAGATCGACACCTCGCGAGCGAGATGCGATTCGCGCCCGGCTTCGAAACCTCCGGCTTCCAGCGCCGTGTCTCCGAGAAACCCGCTCAGGAAAAGCCGAGTCACGTGGTTTGAGAGCCCCGCGACGTCGACGTCCTTCCGCGGGTTATACCAGTTATAACTCCAATTCATCATCCCGAAGAGCAAGAGCGTTGCGACTCTCGTGTCGACACCTTTTATCTGATACCTGCGAGCAAGCTCATCGAGCAGACTAATGACCAGGTCGACGTACCGCCGTTTCCTGATGTTGATCTTCCTGAACAGATCACCGGTTATGGAATTCGCTTCGTGCGACAACACTTTCATCTCGCTCATGTTGTGAACGAAGTAATTGAGGTGATTCTCGATCAGCAATTTCAATCGCCGGACCGGGTCGTCCACGCCGGTCAGCAAGCGATGGCATTCATCGATCACCGTGCTGAAGCAATAATCCTGAATGAGAAAGAGCAGCTCTTCTTTGCTTTTGAAATAGTAGTATAGCCCCGAGAGGCTCATCTTTGTAGCGCGCGAGATATCGCGCATGCTTGTCGAATGGTATCCCTTATCCGCGAAAACCCTGGCGGAGGTCTTGAGCACGTGCACAAGTTTTTGATCGTATTTTGACTGCGGCTCAGAGGGCATGCAATTGACTCGAATCGATCTTTCGAACAAGTGTTCGATGATAGAGTCACGAGCGCTCGTAGTCAAGCTAAGTCACTTTTGTGTTGAAGTCTGGGTGGGTGCTCGTTGCCGAAACAGGATGGCTTAACCAAGGATGCCATCAACTGTGAGAGAGAGACCGGCGACGGTTGAGGATGTCAACGTCTTGCCTCGTTTCAGGCGCTGGACTTTGGTGTATTTTCCGTTCTTTGGTTCAGTGTGAACTTCTATGGTGTCCTTTGGCAGGATGACCACCCAGGCTTCGGGAATTCCGGCGCGAGCATAGAGCGGAAGCTTCACGTTCCGGTCGTAGTGCGCCGACGTATCGGCGACTTCGATCACGAGCAGCACCTCAGAAGGTGTCGGGTGCGAGCGACGATAAGAATCGCGGCGTGCTTTGAGCAAAGCGATGTCAGGCTGAGGTTCCGAATATTCATCAATGCAGATCGGTCCTTGCACGCGAACTATTGCGAGTCGCCCAACTTTATGAGTAAGAAGCGAATTGAGATCGTCCACACATCCAGCATAGCGGCTGCCAATAGGACTCATTTCGATCACCTCGCCTTCGATGAGTTCAACATGCGGACCCTCCGAGAACAGACCGGCCTTAGCCATACGGTAGTACTCGTCGACGCTAAAGAAGTATTTCTGTGGTTCGGCAGACATTCCACTCACCCTATCGATTTCAGCCTATCATCGAGAGCCAATCTTATCACAAATCCGATCGCGTCTCGGCAGTGATCAGCAAAACTCTGTTGTTGCTCAGCGAGACTGCACTATCAGTTTTCCCCGCAGCATATTCATCCCGCAGGTGAACGTGAACTCGCCCGGTTTATGTGGAGTGAACTCGATGGATGTTGTCTTGAATGGAGGCAGATCGCGAGCGATGCCGAAGTCGCCGAAGATCACTTGCCCGCTGCACGATGCCGTCTCATCTCGATAGAAGTTCAGGCGTACCGGCAGACCTTCTCGCACAACGATCACGTCAGGCGCGTAGCCGCCTTTCAGGTTACGTTTATTTCTTGCACTCCGCCTTCCGTGACGGACGCGGCTGTACGTTTGCGATCGCCAAAGAAATACCAAATGACAAGAGCGACCGTCGCGAGTCCGCCGGCTATCACTGCGATCTGTGTCGAGTCCATCTTAGTCTTGCTACGCGTATGCAGTTCCGACGTGGCGACATTCTGCCACGCAGGCCTCGTGTTTCTCCACTACTCCCACAGCGGAGCGGAGTAGAACATTCCGAGATTCAGAACCGCGCGAGTTTACCGGCACCAATTAACGTAACCCAGAAGTTGAGGCCGTCGCTGCAGGCTCCAAACGGATAAGTACCTGAACCCGTGCTAACCGAGCCGAGCGGACTCAGGTCCGCCGCCTTCCACAGCGAGACGCTGTCCCCGGTGTTCGTG
>JADGNW010000105.1 GCA_017883315.1 Blastocatellia bacterium
CAGAAGTCAGAGGTCAGAAAATCAGAAGTCAGAGGTCGGGGTTCTCCGGGCATTTGACCTTTCACCTCCAACCGCTGCCTTCTGCCTTCCGCCTACTGCCTTCCGCCTACTGCCTTCCGCCTACTGCCTTCCGACCTCTGACCTCTGGCTTCTGACTTCTGACCTCTGACCCCCGACTTCCGGCTCTTGACTTTCGTTCTTTTGGTTTATAATTCCGGCAAACAGGCTCGCGGAGGTTTAAGACTGATGAGATGGCGAACACTTCTCTCCCTGCTCGTATTCGTCTTCCTAATCGAGACTACCGTGTTCGCGCAGACCAACACGCCGACTAACACGCTTCGCGGCAAAGTGCGTTCAATCGATGGCCTCACGGTCAACAACGCCATAGTCGAATTGAGAGTCGGCGGCGGAGCAATGATTTCTCAAACCGTCACTCGAAACGATGGCGATTTCATCTTTTCAAGCCTCGCGTCCGGCGAGTACGAAGTGGCGGTTACAATCGCCGGCTACGAACCTACGGTGCAGGTCGCGCGGTTCAATGAGAACGACCGGATGAGCTTTTCCGAAGTCGTAACCATTGAAGTCCTGATTAGACCCAGGAGAGAACCCCTGCTGCTGGCTCCAGGAACAAACTTCGCTCAAGATGTTCCCAAGCCGGCGCGCGCCGCTTACGAGAGAGGTATGGCGCGGCTTCGCGAAGGAAAGTCCGACGAAGGGGTCGCCGCGCTGCGAGAAGCCATCGCCAATTTCAATGACTACTTCGATGCGCACTTCGCGTTGGGCAAGGAGATGTTTCGCGCAGGCAAAGACAACGAAGCTCTCGAGGCCTTCGAGCGCGCTCGGCAGATCAACGATCGCCAGGACGCCGTCTATTATATGTTCGGGTTGGTAATGATGAAGGAACGGAAGTTCTCGGTAGCCGAATATGCTTTTCGCGAAGCTAACCGGCTGAACGCGACCAGCGCAGCTTCGCATTTTTATCACGCCCAGTCTCTGATCGAGCTTGCTGTGCGAGGAAGCGACCAGCGCCAGCGCGCCGCCGATCTGGACGCTGCCGACCAGGAACTGAACCGCGCCTGGGAGACCAGCAACAAGCGTTTGACCATGGTTTACCTGCAGCGCGCCCGGATTCATGAGACGAGAGGTGAAAGGGAAGCCGCCGCGCGTGATCTCGAGAGCTTCTTGAAGGCGGAACCCGACGCGAAGAACGGCGCTGCTATCCGCGAGGCAATCGCCAAGCTTCGAGGCGAGAAGAAGTGAGCTAATCATCCTCTCTCTTACTGGAATCGCGTTTCGTAAAGACGAAGGGTTCTTATGAGGGCTGCGCTGTATAGGTTCTCAGTTGAGACGAAGTTCATCCAGTCGAATGGAAACGGAGCAGAATTCGTCGCTTGGAATGGAAGCACTATGAATTCATCGTAGTCTTGCCGCGCTCCCGCATCTAGCCGCTGTATTGCCTTCGGTCCTTCTGCTGCAGGTGAGCGAGCACCCTCTGCCAGAAAGACTCGGTCGCCCTCATACGATGAATAGCGAATTGCATGGTTGACACCAATAATCGCGATCGTTATGGCGGAAGGGTTCCTGTTCTTGAACTGGAGCGCCTGATTCCTCAGGTCATTAATCACGCGGTCGATCTGTTTTATCATTGCCGTCGCGATGATCTTGACCTCAATGCCGATCTGAACATTCGCGGTTGGTCCAATTCCGACGACGAAGCCCGGTTCCTTGACTCCTGGCACCGTTGGCAGTGACTCTCCCAACGTTCCATCACCTCTTCTTACTTTAATCCCAGTTACACGATTCGTTACGTTGACGACACAATCGATATCGTCGATACGCTTTTGTAGCAGAGCAGAGCGTCCGAGCGTGTAGAGGTCCTCATAGACCAGTCTAGCCAAACGGTCCCCTTGAGTGCTTGATCGATGGCGATATGCTTGTCCCTCGAATATCTTCCGAAATCCATCGAGAAGTCTGAAAGGCATACCCAGGTTCCTTTCTGACTGATCCTGTTTCACAAAGAAGATCTCACAACAGCAACGTCGGCGAACTCAGGACCAATGAAAGAGCGCTTGTTAGCCTCCGCGTTCACATTTTTCATCGCCAAATCAAAGTACTCCTGGTCGATTTCGTTTCCAATTGAGTTTCGGCCCTCTCGAATAGCAGCGATTGTTGTGGAGCCAGTTCCTAGAAATGGGTCGAGAACGGTGTCGCCCGCGAATGAGAACATGCGGATCAATCGAGACGCTACTTCGACTGGGAACGGAGCGGGGTGGCCGGCGCGCGTAGAAGCACCGCGGATATCGGTCCAAATCTGCTGAAACCAAGTTCGCTGCTCTTCCTTTGTCAGCATCGATAAGGCCTTCTGAATATGACCGGGCTTCCGGTACTCGCCACCCTTGCGCAGGAAGAGGATGTATTCGACGTCGTTCTTGATCACGCCGTTCGGTTGATAGGGTTTCCCGTAGTAGCCGCTTCCATTCCCGACGGTCTCCATAGCGCCGTTTGCAATCTTGTACCATATGATCGGCGCGAGATTGTCGAGACCGAAGTTGCGGGCCCTCACTTGTATGTCAGAATGCAAAGGCGCCACCCAATGGCGGCCTTTGTTTTTTCGCCTTGGTATGCAGACGTCGCCGACAACACAGCAAATACGTCCGCCTGGCACAAGCACTCGCGCGCATTCCTGCCAGACGCGGTCGAGTTCGGACAAGAAGAGTTCATAGTCAGCGATGTGACCAAGCTGCCCGTCGTGCTCGTTGTAGTCCTTAAGATTCCAGTATGGTGGCGAAGTTACTACCAGGTGGACTGAAGAATCGGCTATCCACGAAAGTCCGCGCGCATCGCCTAGATGAAGCTTGTGACTAGTACGATTGTATGGCGCTGGCCATTGCTCAGCTCGCAAGCGAACGTTCTCGGCAAGGAGTTGCTGAAGTTCGGACGTGTTCTCGGTTGGAGCACTACCATTCGCCGCGGCTGATCGCTGGCCTTCGGCTTCGAGCGCGATCTGCGTCTGGATTGCGTTACTCATAGGGTTACCTCGGACTGAACAGCCTGAAGACTTGATACTACATTCTACCTTAAGTATCAAAGCAGAAATCTAGACCTCTTGTCCTCGACAATTCACTTTTCACAACGTTGAAAGGAACTCGCGCACGACCTCTTTCACATCGCGCTTCTCGGCGTCGACCGCGTAGTTTAGTTTTCTCATCTGCTCGTTGGTGATCTTTCCTGCCAGTTTGTTTATCGCATCGCGGAGTCCAGGATAACGATCGAGCGTCTCGCGCCGAACCACCGGCGCTGCTTCATACGGCGGGAAATACAGGCGGTCGTCTTCGAGTTGGTAGAGCCCGAGTTTGTCAATCAACCCGTCCGTCGAGTTGCCAGCAATGAGATCGACTTGACCGCTTGCGAGCGCCTGGTAGCTGAGCGATAAATCCATCTCACGCGGCGGCTCCGAAAACTTCAAGCCATAAGCGCGAGCGAAGCCGGGATAGCCATCTTCTCGCGACATGAAATCCTGTCCAAATCCGGCGCGCCAACTCGGCGCGTATCGCGCGACGTCGGAAATCGTCCTTAGACCTAGCCGTCGAGCCTCGTCACCGCGCACCAGAATCGCGAACGTGTTGTTGAAGCCCAGCGGTTCCAGCCATTCAACATTGAATCCTGACTCGTAGTCGCGCTTGACTTGATCGTAGACTTCGCGCGGGTTGTTGATCGGCTTGTGTTTGAGAATGGCGGTGAAGGCCGTGCCTGTGTATTCCACATAACAGTCGATCTGCCCGCTGACGAGATTCCGATGACAGAGGTCGCCGCTCAGTTCCGCAGCTTGATCGACTTTGATGCCGGTGTTTGCTTCGACAACCTGCGCGACAAGCTCCGCGAGTATGCGCGATTCGGTGAAGTCCTTCGAGCCGACTCTGATGCGCTCGCCGCCGCCCGAAAACATACCGCTGGTCACCGAGTACAACGCTGCACCAATAACGACGGTCAGCATGGTCGCGAAGATCCACTTTCCAAACTTGCTGACCCGGGCTGCGCCGGGAGAAAGCGCTCGCTCGATCCAGCCTAACGTGAAATCGGCTCCCAGAGCCATTATTGCGGCAGGCACCGCGCCGGCTAGAATCAAAGTTCGATCTACCGTTCGCAGACCGCGGAAGATGTACGTACCCAGGCCGCCGGCTCCGATTGCGGCGGCGATCGTCGCTGTCCCAACCGAAATCACCGTCGCAACGCGCAGGCCGGCGACGATCACGTTCAACGCAAGCGGGAGCTCGACTTGAGTCAGCATCTGCCAATCGGTCATGCCCATTCCGCGAGCGGCTTCTCGAACGGCAGCGTCAACTCCATTGATCCCGGTGAACGTGTTTCGAATTATCGGAAGAAGCGAATAAAGGAATAGCGCGATGATCGCGGGCAAGCGACCGATGCCGTAAGAGCCGAGTATCGGAATCAAGAACCCGAACAAGGCGAGGCTCGGAATGGTCTGGAGCACATTCGCAACTGCGAGCACCGGTTTCGCAAGCCGAGGGCGCCGAGTCAGCACGATACCAACCGGTATCCCGACTATTGCCGCCGCGCCGGTCGCTATCAGCACAAGCACCAGGTGCTCGAGCGTGAGTTGGAGCACTTCACGACGATTGCGAATGAAGAAGTCAATCAAGTTCATGTTCGGGTTCGAAGTGGCTTGTTAGGGCGGCCCTCCGTGGCCGCCCCTCGATGCCCTACTGTGGTTCTTGCTACTGAGGGGCGGCCACGGAGGGCCGCCCTTACAAGCTCACTCCTTCATCGACTCGTTGAAAGCCTTTGCCTCCGGATCATTGGAAGAGGCGAAGTGCTCCGGCGTCGCAAGCTCGATCAGATGGCCGTCTTTGAACAGGCCAATGCGCGAGGCTAACTTGAACGCTTCGCGAATGTCGTGCGTAACGAACACGATGGTCTTGTTCAGCCTCTTCGTCAGTGCAGCGAACTCACCTTGAAGCTCGGCTCGGGTGAGCGGATCGAGCGCGCCGAACGGCTCGTCCATCAGCACGATCGTTGGATCCGCGGCTAACGCTCGAGCGACGCCCACACGCTGGCGCTGCCCGCCCGACAACTCGCGCGGATACCGGTGAGCGAATAATTCCGCTTCCAACCCGACCAGTTCCAAAAGCTCGCCGACACGCTGGCGAGTCTTCTCTTCCGGCCAGCCTTTCAAGCGAGGCACCAATGCGACGTTACGCTCGACGGTGAAGTGTGGAAACAGTCCGCTTTCCTGGATCACGTAACCAATGTGACGCCGAAGCTCGATCGCGTTCCACTCAGTCGTAAGCTTGCCTTCGACTCGAACCTCGCCGCGCGTAGGCTCAAGCAACCGATTAATCAGCTTCAAGGTGGTCGTCTTTCCAGAGCCACTACGGCCCAGCAGCACCAGCGTCTCGCCTCGCATGACGTCGAAGCGCAGATGCTCGACCAATGGTCGTCCCCCGCCGAAGCTGAGGCCCACATCCCTGAACTCGATAGCGGATTGCGAATCGGAAATTGAGGGTATTGCCGATTCGTTTCGAGACTCGCTCACCGCCGCTCCTTTCAAGCATTCTCTTGCGCGACGAAGAGATTGAAGCTGAACAAGCGCGCGCGGTCGAACCATGTGTTCGCGAGCGCGAAGCCGGTGTCACTCGCGATAGCGGAAAGTTGCTCGAGGTCGAACTTGTAGGAGTTCTCGGTGCTTATCGTCTCGCCTTCGTCGAACTCTACTTGAAGGTCGAGCGCACGGACACTGACTACTTGAGGCTCGACGCTGACCAGGTGTATCTCGATTTTACCCAGATCGTCGTTATACGTGGCGCGGTGCCGAAACTTTCCTACGTCGAAGTTCCCATCGAGCTCGCGATTGATTCTCGCGAGCAAGTTGAGATTGAATGCAGCAGTCACTCCAAGCGCGTCGTCGTAAGCCGGGATCAGAATATCCGGTGACTTCTTCAGATCCGCGCCAAGCAACAGAGCGTCCTCGGGGCGCAGAAGCTTTCTGACCGCGCGCAGAAACTCGCGAGACTCGTCACGTCCAAAGTTCCCGATGTTCGATCCCAGGAACAATGCAACCGTGCGGTGGCCGGGGTCCGCGGGCACTTGCAAGGCCAGGGCTTGAAGCGCGGTGAAATAGTCGGCAGCGAAGCCGGTGATGCGAAGCCCGGGATACAAGCGAAGCAGTCGCTGGCTTGAAAGCTCGAGGCTTGAATCAGAGATGTCCACCGGCAGGTAGTGAAGCTGAGGCTGTTTCGAGAGCAACGCTTCGATCAAGAAGCGGGTCTTCTCGGCGCTGCCGCTTCCAAGCTCGAGCAATCGAACCGGACCGTCGACTGACGAAACTATTTCATCGCCGTGCGTTCGCAGGATCTCGCTCTCGGCCCTTGTCAGGTAGTACTCGGGCAGCCAGCAGATTGCTTCAAAGAGTCGCGATCCCAGCTCGTCGTAGAAGTATTTCGGCGAAAGCGCCTTTCGCGTAGCGGAGAGTCCCGCGCGCACGTCGCTTGCGAAGGCGTTAGAGTCACCGCCTTCGGCGAAGCGGTGAATTGTTAAGCGGCTGTCTGATAGCATCTCCGGTCTCCTTCGGTAGCCATAATGCGTGGGACAGCTAACGAAAATAAGCGAACGGTAATGCTATCTTACAGACTCTCTTCGCGCCAACCCTCAGCAGAAGGTATCAGCGTTTTCCGCCGGCCGCACGCTCTCGTTCCAGCAGTGCCTGCTTGCGCTCAATTCCCCACCGATACCCGCCAAGACTCTTGTCTTCGCGAATCACTCGGTGACATGGAATCACGACCGCAACCGGATTGGTCGCAATCGCGCGAGCCACCGCGCGCGTCGCCGTAGGTCTTCCGATTGCCCTGGCGATTTCGCTGTATGAGCGCGTGCTGCCGTAAGGAATCTCACGGAGCTTCTCCCACACGCTCCACTGAAACGCCGTCGCTTGCACATCCAGAGGCAGATCGAGATGAGGCCGCGCGCCCTTTAGATGATTCAGGAGTTGGTCCACCGAATTGCTCAGGGCTTCATCGTTGCGTTGAACATCGGCGGCGGGATATTCACTCAAGAGGTCCGCTTCAAGCGCGGCATCGGAATCGCCGAGTCGCACCGCGCACACCCCTTTCTCGGTCGCGGCTACGAGCAGCCGGCCCAGCGAGCAACCAACCGTCGTGTAGCTGATTCGCGCCCCTTTGCCGCCGCGGCGATAGTCCGCAGGTGTCATACCCAGTTGCGAAGGCGCTCGCTCGTACAAACGACTGCTCGAACCGTATCCGGCATCGTACATTGCTCCTGTCACTGATTCTCCCTTCTTCACGCGAGCCTTAAATTTCGAGAGGCGGCACGCCTCTGCATACTGCCGAGGTGTAATGCCGGCTACGCGTTTGAAAACGCGTTGCAGGTGATACGGGCTCACACCGGTGTGAGCGCTCAAAGCGTCCAGGGTCGGCAGCGTGTCGATGTGCTCTTCAATGTAGCGGCAGGCTCGTCGAACCATCTCGATTTGCGGATCGGCGGTCGCGGCTATGCGAGGACGGCAACGGCGGCACGAACGAAATCCTGCGTGTTCGGCGGCTTCGGGAATCTGAAAGAAAACAACCTGCTCGCGGCGTGGCCTTCGCGCCGGGCACGAAGGGCGGCAATAGATGCCGGTCGAGCGCACGCCGAAAAAGATTCTCCCATCAAACCGCGAGTCTCGGCTGAGCACCGCCTGCCAGAATACCTCGTCGTCGCTGCCGCGAATTGTTTCGTGATCGTTTCGTTTGCTTGATGCCATCGCTGCATTCATGTTTACAACCTCCACGAACATAGTAAAGCCGAGTCGCAAATTGAATCTATCCACATCTTGCGCTCAAACTCGGTTTGTATGTTTGCCTGCATGGCCGATTCTATCTAAAGTTAATCTGCAAGGACTCATATGATGCCAATAGACTCACGACGCAGCTTACGCAGCGGCCGTTTAGTCACCAACAAACGCTCCGTACTCGGTTTGTTGGACGAAGTGAGCGGCGACTACGCCGCTGTTGTGCTTGAAGCTATGCTAGTTGTTCTTTGCTCGCTCCTGCTCATTGACCTTGTAAAAGAGAGGGCTTCTATCGGCAGAATAGGGATGGCTTTTGTGTCACTAGCCGCACTCCTGCTCTTCTTTCGGTCCACCGTTCGTACTATCAAACGAAACTCAATGTTGGATCGCCTCGAAACTGGTTTCGATAGGGACCTAAATAGAGCGGTAGTCTTGAGCGCAATCGCATCGTTAAGGTGGACCCTGGTTTATGACTACAAGACTTACGCTACCGTGCTGACCGAGGCAACCGGTTTTACCTGGGGCCAGGAAGTAACGATTATCTTCGATGACCGAGCAGTCTTTGTGAATTGCCGCAATCGCGACACTCCCGGCGCGTCCGTCAGGAGCCCTTGGCTTTTCGGCAACCGCACGGCATGTCTGAACCGTTTGACCCATGAAATCGACCGGTTGAAAGCCGCGAACCCGTTGGTAACAGGCAGAGACAGCAAATAGCTGGATGCTCTACTCTTAAGTCACAATAACTTCTGCATTATGAAAATCATTAGCCTCATTCTTTTCGGCATCGCGACATGCTCGGCGCCTCAACCACAATGGACGCCGCAGGCGAGCGGAACAACCGCGCGGTTGCGTGGAGTGAGCGCCTCAAGCAGCACCGTCGCCTGGGCGAGCGGGAGAGGAGGCACTTACGCGCGAACAACCGATGGTGGTGCTTCGTGGCAAAGCTCGGTCATGCCCGGCGCGTCGCAGCTCGACTTCCGCGATGTGCAAGCCGTCGATGGGAACACGGCGTATCTGCTCAGCATCGGCCCGGGCGAAGCGTCGAGGATTTACAAGACTACCGACGGCGGACGCGAATGGGCGCTTCAGTTCACCAACCAAACCCGAAAGCTTTCTTCGATGCGTTCGCCTTTTGGGACGCTCGCACGGGCATAGCCGTGAGCGACCCGGTCGACGGCAGATTCATCGTAATAAACACAACAGACGGCGGCGCAACGTGGAAAGAACTTCCTCGTGAGAATTCTCCGCAGGCGCTTGAAGGCGACGGCGCGTTCGCCGCGAGCGGGACTTGCATAGCAGTTCAAGGAAAAAAGAACGTCTGGTTTGGCACAGGTGGCGCTGCGGTCGCTCGGGTGTTCAGGTCCACGGATGGCGGCGACACCTGGAAAGTCGTTGCGACGCCGATCACTGCGGGCAACGCTTCATCAGGGATATTCTCGACCGCGTTCAAAGACCCCAAGAACGGAGTGATCGTTGGCGGCGACTACAAGAAAGAGAATGAAACCGGTGACAACGTGGCAACTACGACTGACGGAGGAGCGACGTGGACTCTCGCGAAAGGACCTCGGCCTTCGGGATTCAGATCAGCAGTCGCTTATGTTGCCGGAAGCCGCGGACCGATGCTCGTAGCTGTCGGGCCAAACGGTTCAGACTATTCGGTTGATAACGGCGCAAGCTGGGTGAGCTTAGGCAGCACCGGGTTTCATGCAGTTAGCTTCGCTGGAGTCGGTGCGGGTTGGGCTGTTGGAGAAGGCGGGCGCATTGCTAAGCACACAGCCGCGCCGTTGGGCGATCGCAAACGTTAGCCGGGC
>JADGNW010000106.1 GCA_017883315.1 Blastocatellia bacterium
GGCGCGTCAGAAGTCATTAGAGTGAGCGACGATTCAATCGAGCCTGTTCCCGATCTCATTTCAGAGACGGGCGCCGGTTACGTCGAAGGCGTGATCAGCCTGAAAGGTAGATTTATTACATTGATTAATCTGCAAAGAGCCCTCTCCGGAGAAATCTTAAGCGAGCTGGATGAAGTGATGACAGTCTTGTCCAGTCGAAGAGAGCAGCTAACTCCTGCCCAGGCGAGTTGAAGGTTATCGTTCAGCCGTGATGACAACAGCGCTTACACACCGGATCCATTCTGGCCCGCTCGGTCCTGGAGCTATCTCAGATAGCGAGTTCAGATTGTTCAGGGACCTGATTTACGAAGAATGCGGCATCAGCTTAGGCGTCGAGAAGCGATCGTTTCTCGAGTCAAGGCTGAGACGACGGATGGAAGACCTCGGATTCGAGGTCCCATATGAGTACTACCGTATGGTGACGAATGCCGAGAGCAGAGCCAACGAACTGCCCAGACTTCTGGACTCCCTGATGATCTGCGAGACATCGTTCTTCCGGAACCGGCCGCAGTTTGACCTTTTGCAGGACGTCGTACTACCGGAGATCGTCGCAAGGAAAGAAAAGGCGGGGACCAGGATGCTGCGTGTGTGGAGCGCCGGATGCTCAACCGGGCAGGAGCCTTACAGCGCGGTCATTGCCTTGTTGGAATCACTGCCGGATCGCGATTCGTGGATGATTCGTGTTTATGCTTCAGACCTCTCGTTCACCGCGCTCGAGCGTGCCCATGCCGGATTGTATCGCCCCGACCAGTTAAAAGGGATCGAGCCGCACTGTATTACACAGTACTTTCGCCAGGAGCATGAATATTACGTAATCAAGGAATCAGTAAGCAAACGTGTAATATTCGACTACCACAATCTCAAACACGACAACGGGCTCCGGGGGCTGGACATAGTTTTCTGTCGAAACGTGATGATCTATTTCGACACGGAGGAGCAGCGAAAATTGGTGGGCCGTTTTGCAAATTGCCTTGTGCCGGGAGGGTTCCTTTTTCTGGGACACGCCGAGAGCCTTCAAGGTCTATCGACCAGATTTGCAATGCTGCATCGTAACAAGGGTATCGCTTACAAACTCGAGGCGTAAGAGAAGAAGGACCGTAGTGATGGGTGAGCTGAAGTCAATAGAACTCGATCAGTTGCTTGAGATCTTTCGCGAACAGTCGCTTCAGATTGTGGATGAGATGAGCCATGATCTGCTCGCGCTCGAATCACGCACTGCCGACGACGAAGCGATGACCAGGCTGCGGCGAGGGGCGCACACGATCAAAGGCGATTCGGCATGCGTCGGGCTTGAGGGCGTCACCGCGATCACTCACAAGATAGAGGATGCGTTCGCGGCGGCGCTCGAAGGACAGATAGCCTTCGACCGGCGCTCGGTTGATGTGATGCTTAAGAGTCTGGACGCTGTGAAGGCAGCGATTGGCGGTGAAGAGGTTGGCGACGTTGGCGCCGAAACGGTAGAGGCTCTGGTTGAAGCGCTTAACGAGATCCAAAACCATGCTGTGGTTGACCGTCCTGCGCCGCCCACGCGGGTAAGCAAACCTGCTCCGATTCATCCGCCATCAGCGACGCAAAGCGGGAGCAGGCATCGCCGTGACTACGTTCGAGTTGAGTCCGCAAAAGTAGATACGCTACTAAACCTCGCGGGCGAGATGGTTATCGCGCGCTCAGTTATCAACCAGATCGAGCCGGAGCTTGAACGCGAATTCCCGAAGAATGAATTGGTCGCCCGATTGGCAACTGCCAGCACGCAGATGGGCAAGCTCCTCGCCGAACTTCAAAAGAGCGTTCTCAAGCTGCGAATGGTGACTATCGACCACCTCTTCCGAAGATTCGCCAGACCTATGCGTGAACTTGCGGCGGAACGCGGCAAAGAGTTCGAACTGCAAATAGTCGGCGGCGAAACAGAGCTCGATCGAACGCTGGTGGATTTGCTTTACGAACCGCTATTACATCTCCTTCGCAACGCGGTCGACCATGGACTCGAGACCAGAGAAGAACGACGAAATGCGGGCAAGCCCGAAATCGGCCGTATTGTGACGCGTGCCTACCACGAAGGGAATCAGGTGGTCGTCGAAGTAAGCGATGACGGGCGAGGCATAGACCTCACTGCGGTGAAAGCCAGGGCAGTTCGGTGCGCCGCGATATCAAGACAACAGGCCGATCAGATGCCCGATGAGGAGGCGATTGAGCTAGTCTTCACTCAGGGCCTTTCGACTGCCGAGGAGATCACTCAATTGTCGGGACGAGGTATCGGAGCAACCGCGGTGAAGAGCGCTGTCGAACAGTTGCGCGGGACCATGGCGGTGAAGAGCGAAGCCGGCAGGGGCACATCTTTCACTCTTCGCTTGCCGCTCACTTTGGCGATTATCAAAGCATTGCTGTTCACCGCCTCGGGCCGGCTCTTCGCTTTGCCTTTGCTCGCTGTCAGCGAGCTTGCGGCAGCCGAGGCGTCCGGTATCGTTCATCTCGATGGTATGGAACACTACCGGCTTCATGACCGCTTTGTCTCGATTGTGAGGCCCGGCGTTGTGCTTGGTTTCGATAGGCGCCGGGGCGGCAGCGGTATGTTGCTCAGAAGCGACCCCGCGCGGATGTTCCTCATTGTGCTGGTTGCGGGTAATAAACGCTATGCGGTTGTTGCCGACGAGGTGATGGGTGAGCAGGAGCTTGTGATCAAGCCCCTGGATAGCGGTTGGGTGCAGAACGACGCGTTAACCGGCGCATCGTTGCTGGGCGACGGCCGAGTGGTTCTGATAATGGATGCGGAAATGGTTTTCAAAAACGCGGTGAAATACGAGCGGGGGAAAGCACACAACCTGGAAGCTTATGCAATCTGAGAAGAAAACAATTCGAGTTCTTGTGGTGGACGACTCGGCGCTTATGCGCAAGTTGATCTCGACTCTGCTGGATAAGGACCCGGAGATCGAGGTGATCGCAACCGCAATCGACGGCTGCTTCGCGTTGGCGAAAGTCGAGCAACTGAAGCCGGACGTGGTGACGCTGGATGTCGATATGCCCAGGATGGACGGACTGACTGCGCTGGGCGAGATGGTCTCAAAACATCGCACGCCGGTAGTCATGCTCAGCTCGCTTACTACGCGAGGAGCGGCGCTGACCATGCAGGCGCTTGAGAAGGGGGCGGTCGACTTTGTATGCAAACCTACTGGAACGGCTAACATCGCCGAGATGGCCGACGAGCTGATCTCGAAGGTAAAAGCTGCAGCCCGCGCGAACTTGTCTGTTCTGAGCGGCCCGCCTTGGACCGCGCCGGCCGGCAAAAGCTTGAGGACCGGGGGGCAGGGAAGCGAATCCGGCCGCATTATCGCAATTGGCGCCTCTTCCGGTGGACCTAACGCGTTGCGATATTTATTACCGCGCATTCCGGCGGACATCGATGCGGCCATCCTGATCGTGCAGCATATGCCTGAGAGTTTTACAGCGATGTTGGCGCACTGGCTCAACGAGATCTGCGAGCTGAGCGTCAAGGAAGCTGAGCCCGGCGATATGGCGCTGCCCGGTAGCGTTCTCATCGCACCTGGAAGTCTCCACATGAAAGCAAGAAAAACCCCTCATGGCTGCGAGGTGTTGTTAGAGGGAGGTGCGCTGGTGAATGGTCACAGACCGTCAGTGGATGTGCTCTTTCGTTCGGTTGCCCAGGAGTTTGGAGCGCAAGCAACAGGCTTGATCATGACTGGAATGGGCGGTGACGGAGCAATAGGTTTAGGAGAGATCAAGGCCGCCGGCGGACACACAATCGCGCAGGACAAAGAGAGCAGTGCGGTTTACGGTATGCCGCGAGTTGCGGCCGAAAAGGGCCACGTTGAGAAGGTCCTGCCGCTTACCGAGATGCCTTCGTATTTGTCGTCCAGGATTGGGCGGCTTCCTGAGTTGGAGAATAGATATGTATTTGGCTGATGATGTAATGGCGATCACGAAAGTGCCACTCACTTGCTTGATCGTCGATGACTCGGCTTTCATGCGATTCCATCTAAGGCGAATGATGGACTCGTTCGAGGGCGTGATCGCCAGCGAAGCTGCCAATGGCAACGAGGCGATTCGGGAGTATGGACGGCTCAAGCCCGACATCGTACTAATGGACATCGTGATGCCCGGAATGGAAGGCGTCGAAACAGTGAAGAGAATTTGCGACGCCGATCCGGCAGCGAGGGTGATCATGATCAGCTCCGTGAGCTACAAAGAAAAAGTTGCTGAAGCGATGGCGGCTGGCGCAAAGTGGTTCATACCTAAACCGGTGACAACCGAAGAGCTTCGACGAGCGATCGAGAGCGTGCTTGCCGCTACTCCGGCCAGCTCACTCGGGGGCCCAGATGCGGGCCCAGACGCGAGCCCAGATGCGAGGACGATATGCGACTAGACTTTGTAAAAATATTTGTCGACTCGACCGCGATGCTGTTCAAGGAACTCATCGGCCCGACTGCCAATGTCCCGTCGATAACTATGAAGCCCAGCCCGGTGGCCGGCCGGGATGTGATGGCCGTCATAGGGCTGGCAGGCGAGGCACAAGGACGGGTCATCTTCGATATGGATACCTTTACCGCTGTCCAACTCGCCGGACACATGCTGGGAGAACCGTCGCCCGGAATGACGCCCTTGGTCCGCAGCTCAATAGCCGAACTGGCTTCTATGGCAATCGGCCGCGCCATATCGCAGATTAATGATAGCGGCACACGACTAACGATGAGCCCACCCACAGTGATCACAGGCGCGAACCTTGTAAGCTACGATCAATGTTTCGAGACCCTGGTAGCGCCGATCAACACGGCGTATGGCGAGGTGCGAGTCAACATCACGATTCAGGATCTCGACTGAACACCTGGAGACGGGCAGTCGACGACGCAAGACATCGGGGGACTCTCCCGCGCAACCCGACGTCCGATTCAGAGAAAACCAACACTTGGAGATCCGAAGAGAAGGCGCCAACTTTACCTATTCGTTGCGTCTGATAATAGATATTATGTAA
>JADGNW010000107.1 GCA_017883315.1 Blastocatellia bacterium
AAATGGCTGAATCGGGCGATTGGATCACGCTTCACGCGAACAAGATTCGTTATCTCGAAAAAGCTCCGCTGATGTACTGGTCGGTAGCGCTCTCATACAAGCTATTCGGCGTGAGTGAATTCTCATCACGCCTTCCGATAGCGCTTGCGACTCTGGCACTGATGCTGGCAACGATGCTTCTGGGGAAGTTTACTTTCGGTGAAAGGGCTGGCTTCTATTCGGCATTGTGCATCGGGACGTGCGCGGGCATTTATCTGTTCACCAGAGTCCTATGGCCGGATGTGATTTTGACCTTGTTCATCACTCTCGCCTTCTACTGCTTCCTTCGAGCGAGTGAGGAACCGCATCGATCACGGTATGCATACGGCATTTATTTCTTCGGCGCATTGGCGGTGCTGACGAAAGGACTGGTGGGCGCGGCGTTCCCCGCGATTATTATTCTGGCTTACCTGCTGATCACCGGCCAGTTGCGAAGACTTCTTCAGCTTAAGCTATTCACCGGCTCGTTGCTGTTTCTGGTTGTTGCTGCGCCGTGGCACATTGCGGCAGGCCTGAGCAATCCGGGAAGTCTTATGGCCGGCACGCCTCATACGAGTCAGGGTCGAGGGTTCTTCTGGTTTTATTTCATGAATGAACACCTGTTGCGCTACATCGGCAAGCGTTATCCTGCGGACTATGACACGGTGCCTTTGCCGCTTTTTCTCGGGTTGCATCTAGTGTGGCTCTTCCCGTGGACCTTCTTTGCGCCAGCGGTGATCGCCGGCATTCCGCGGCGCTTGAGAATGCTCGAACGCGAACAGCGATTCACGCTCTTCCTTTTAGTCTGGGCGGCGCTGGTGATTCTGTTCTTTTGTTTCTCGACAACGCAGGAGTACTACACGATGCCTGCGTATCCTGCGCTCGCGCTCCTGATTGGCGCTGGACTCGTTAGCGCCGAAAAGCGATGGCAACAAGGCAAAACTTCTCTGCTCAACGCATCGCAGATTGCACTCGCTTGTCTTGGAGTCGCTGTGTTCGCCGCGGGAGCAATTGCCTTTTGGATGACAAGGCACATAGCCATCGAAGGAGACATCGCATCAACGCTGAGTCGCAACCCGGGCGCTTACGCATTGTCGCTCGGCCACGTTCTTGACCTCACGCCGCGTTCGCTGGCGGAGCTTCGCGTTCCGGTGATCGGAACCGCGCTGACGTTTCTGCTTGGGACCGGCGCCGCGCTTTTTCTTAGACTCAGAGGCAAGCACGGGGCTTCAAATGCCTCGCTTGCATTGATGATGGCGGCGTTCTTTTTATTTGCGCATATGAGCCTTTCCACTTTTGAGCCTTATCTTTCATCTCGCGCGCTTGCGGAAGCGATTGACCGAGAATATGGACAAGGAGACGAGATCGTTATCAACGGAGAGTACGAGGGTGGCTCGTCCATAAACTTTTACACGCGCAAGATGGTTTACATTCTGAACGGCCGCTCGGCAAATTTGGAATATGGTTCCTATTTCCAGGACGCGCCTCACATTTTTATCGACGACGAAGCGCTCGCGAAGCTGTGGAGCAACTCGAGTCGAGTTTTTCTCTTCACTGATTCGTCAGCATTCGACGAGGTAACTCGCGCTGCCGGCGGTCCGGCTTACGCGCTGGCCGAGAGCGGTGGCAAACTCGTACTCACGAATCAACAATCAAAGTGACCATGACAAAACTCTTCTTCCTTTCGATGCTGATTCTCTTGCCGGCGACAGCGCAGGCGTCGCAGCCGGGTCCAATCGAGCGCGTCGATGTTCTGTTCGCGGCGCGCGACAATGGCGACAATCTCAAGCAAGCCACGTCGATGATGGAACAACTGACCGCGCGCGAACCTTCAAATTACGAAGCGTGGTGGCGGCTTGCGAGGTTGAAGTACTATCTCGCCGATCGCGAAAAAGAGCAGTCTAAGAAAAGCAAGCTGCTTCAAGCTGGAGTCGAAGCTGCCAAGAAGGCGGTGGCGCTTGATGACAAACGCGTCGAGGCTCATTTCTGGTTTGCCGCCAATGAAGGTGAGTACGCCGATCTGAAAGGCGCGCTTCAAAGTCTCAACCTGGTAAAGACCATTCGAAAAGAATTCGAGGCGGCCCTTGCGATTAATCCGGCTTATGAGAACGGCGCGATCTACTCCGCGCTTGGTCAGATCGACTTGAATCTGCCGCGACTCTTAGGCGGTAATGAGCGGCGCGGCATCGAACGACTGGAAGAGGGATTGAAGGTAGGTCCCAACAACGCCGAGCTCAAAGTCACTCTCGCTGAGGTCTACGGAAAGAAAGGAAGAAAGGACGAAGCGAGAAAGCTGCTGGAGAGCGTAATCAGCGGAAACGATCCTGCGCGAAGTCCGGCTGAAATGGAGGAGTTGAAAGCAAAAGCACGCGCGCTGCTGGATAAGTCGAAATAGATTTCAGCAAGCGTTCAGAGTACCGACTTTAGTCGGGCTTTGCAGTCCGGGGAGAGACTACCCGACTAAAGTCGGTACTCTGAACGCCTGCTTACCGCGGTTTAAGAAGGAATGAAAGCGACAGGTCGGGCGTTGCTACGTCAGCAGACTACAGCATAGATCAATTCATCGATTGTCTCGCCGTCCTTCGTCACGCTCTTCTTCATTCGGCACTCAAACTCATACCCGGCTTTCTCGAGCACTCGCATAGAAGCCGGATTCCACTCGAACACTCCTGCATACACGCGGCACAAATCGAAGGTAGCGAACGCGTAGTCGGTCACGGCGCGAACAGCTTCGGTCACGATCCCGCGTCCCCAAAACTCCTCGCCTAGCCAGTAGCCGATCTCCGCAGATCTGCGAAACACATCTTCCTTGAGCACCAAACCAATTGCCCCGACTGCCGCACCGTCGACTACAATCGCGAAGTTGGTGATTGGTGTTGTCGGGTTGGCCGTCTCGATCCAGCGCTTCGCATCTGCCAGCGTGTACGGATGCGGGAACGCATCTCGAAGGTTGCGCCATACGTTCCGGCTGTTGGCATGCCGCACGAGTGACTGTTCGTCTCCCGGCTTCCAAGCGCGAAGAACAGACTTGCTCAAATTCAATTCCATACTCGTTTGCGTTTCGAATTATAAGGCACCCCCGCAGCTCGACAACAGCGATGTTATCGATGGAAGAAACCCGAGTGCCCCGCCGTCTAACGGATGATTCTGTCGATTAACAGTGTGCTCGAATCGAATGCTATTACCACTGAACCGCAGTGAACAAAGAAAGGAGTCTACCAATGTCAGAAAGATCATGCTTAGGAAGGAACTCGATTAGAAGAGTGTTGACACCCGTATCGCTTGGCGGCGCTATTGTGCTGGCGATCTCTTCGTCGGCGTTTGCGGGAGGATTTCAGCTCTCGGTAGAGACGCCGAGTTCCTCATTCGACCCTCAAATGAAAGACGTCGTGCTGGTCGCGCGAACTTATGGCTGTCATCAGCCTGCAGACGCAAAGCTATCTGCAACCGCTGAAGGATTGGTGAACGGCGCGCGCAAATCGGTAGCACTCGAGCTGCGCTCAGTTGGATCGGGAGTGTACGCGATCAAACAGCAGTGGCTGTCGGAGGGAACCTGGGTGCTTGCGCTCACCGGCGCGTACAACGGTATGACGAGCAGCGTGCTCGTCGAGCTTGGGCCGAACGGAAAAGTGCTTCCGGGAACGCGCCTCGATGAAGGCGCTTTGAAAGGAGTGCACGCAAGAGGCGCGCGCCGGCAGTGGGTTGGCGTAGACATAGACTCGGCGCTTCGAACATCCGCAGGTCTCACGAGCGAGACCTCGGATGACGCTGATCAGACAACTCCCGGTCCGATTACCTGGATTCTCGCAGGCCTCGGTGCTTCTGTCGTCTCGATCGGCTTCGTTACGCGCGCGCGCCGGCGGAACAAGTCAGGCGAGATTGCAGGCTAGGGTTGAGGTTTGAGCTTTGCGTCTTAGCGGTTCTTGGCGTCTTTGCGCGAAACCCGTAGTCCATTTATCGAAGCACCGGGACGAGTTTCGCGCAAAGACGCCAAGAACCGCTAAGACGCAAAGGCTCGCCGAGCGAGACCCTCAAAGCTGCTTTTCGGTCAGCCACGACGTGAAGATCTGTTTCTGCAACGCAGTCGCGTCCGGTCTCTCTTTGATCGAATACGTGATCGGCTCGCGGCTGCCGACTGCAAGATTAATCGTCCTAAGTCGATCCCGCCTCATCACCGTTAGCTGAATCGTCGAACCAATTTTCTTTTCCGAAAGTCGATCGCTGAATGAAGCGGGATCGATTCGATCGCCATCCATCGCAACCAGTATGTCACCGCTATCGAGACCCGCTTCGGCTGCGGGCGAATCTGGCGCGATGCCGGTTATCGCGATTTGTCCCGGCGGAAGCTGAGTAGTCGGCGGACCGAACAGGCCCGCACCGGTGGATATGGACGTTCCGATCGTGATTCCGAAGTAGGGCTCGGCTTTGCCCTTCTTCTCTTCAAGCATCAACCCGGCGTGATCAAGAAAGTCGTTCCACGGAATTTCGTCGACGCCCGACACGTACTTCGCGAAGAAGTCGCCGAAGTCCGCTTTGCCTGGCGCCGCTTGCTTCACAATTAGCTCGACGGCATCTCTGAACCCGTGCACTTCTTCGAAACCGGGCTTCGGCAGTCCATTGGTCTTGTATAGGTAGAGGAAGACATCGTTGAGGGATTTCTGATTCTGCGTGCGATAGCGAATCTCGAGGTCAAGCAGGTTTCCGAGCAGCTCACCTTTGTTGTAGTAATCGATACGATTGTTGTCGGCGTTGTCTCCTCGGTTCCAGGTGTCCCAGCTCGACAGCTCGACGCTCATTATCTTGTGCCCCGGCGCCGACTGAAGCGTCTTGATCTGCTCGGCCAGGTTCTCGAAGTAATCTTTTCGAGACCACAGCGAGCTACGTTTCAGACCAATAGTGGCCCAGTAGCTGGTCATGCCTTCCGAGACGTAAAGGTTTCTCGTGTTCATCTCGCGGGTGTAGTCGAACGGCCCAAGGATCGCGGGGCGAATCCGTTTGACGTTCCACAGATGAAAGAACTCATGCGCGGCGACGAAGAGGAAGCGGCTGTAATTCTGCCACGACGAGTGTGTGGCCCATGCCGACATGCTCATATCAGTCGAGTTGAGATGTTCAAGGCCGCCAGATCCAGCTCCCGGTCTGGCGCGCAGGAAGAAAACATACTTCTTGTAGGGCGGGCCGCCCATCATCGACACAAGATAGCTGACCACTTGCTTCACGTCGCGAGTGATCTTCTCTTTGTCGTAGTTTCCTTTTCCGAGAAAGACCAGATAATACTTCGCTCCCTGATCGTCGAACGACGTCTGTTCCCAGTCCGGCCCCAGCACGACTGAAGCGTCGATAAAGGTATCGTAGTTTGCGGCGGAAAAACTGTTGGGTTGCGAATCTTCATCCATTCCTGTTTGCACTCGCCAGGACGCGGGCGCCTCGAGCTTCAGCTTCACAGGACCTTCGAGCGGATAGGGACGCCTTCCAACCACGTACATGAAAACGTTCGGCCCGCGAAGATAGCACATCTCGTCTGTGTACTCGGTTCGAAGATAGAGCTTGTAGTGCGCGGTGATCGTCTTTCCGCTGCCCCGAAAGACTCGCCAGGTTTGTTTGTCGATCTTTTCAAACTTCAGCTTCGCGGCGGTTTCATCGCTCGCTGAAAACTCCTGCACGTTGCGCCACGCGTTGTTAATCCCGTAAGCCCCCGGAGACCACGCCGGCATCGCCACGTCGATCGAAGACTCTCCGTTGGTGTTAACCGTGAGAGCTACGTGGACGAAATGCGAAGTGGGCAGCTTGTCGAGAGTGACTGTGTAGCTGACCGTGCCAGTTTGCGCCGACGCTGGCGGCGCAAATGCGATGAACAGAATGGTCGACAGCAATTGAAGAAACGTACGGCGCGATTGGTTTGTCATGCTGATCCTTAGGTGATGGAACATTCTCCAAGTCCTCTTTGGTCGTCCGGGTCGAACACAGCGGAAAGGAGTTCACCGTTTGAAATGCGGCGTGGCGTTGAGTCGCTCGCAGGCAGTCTTGGCTCTGACTGTTTGGCGGGTTGCTGCGCCGGAAGCTGCGCGCAAACCAACAACACTACAAGAGCGGCCGCGGTTACATTGATGGCCTTCATCACGACTCCTCAGACGTCCAAAATTAGACACCAGCCACCTCCGTGCGTCAATCAAAAGAGCCCCTCCGCTATTGAGAAGCAACTCACGATTTGGTTCTCACATCCGAAGCCGTGCACGCGCGAGACCGATGGACTCTCAGGGTACTCCTCTGGAAGGTGAGCCCGGAAGGTAAGCCATGATCCATTCGTCTCAGAAAGCGCGCAAGCTCTTCCTCAGCCTTGTTTGCTTACAGCTACTATTCGTCATCGTCTACGGAACCGATGCGTGGGTACACGGACCTACCAAACACTTGGACGCGAAAGGCTACACCCCGCGATGAGCAGGTTTGTCCCGACGCTCAAAGGAAGCATCAACCCATTTTCCATTGTTCATTATCCGATCGATGACAAATGCCAGATATGCCAGATGTTAAATGAAAAATGGAAAATGAAGGGGTTTCCTTATTCTTGCATGCCCTTTGGCTTTGAAGTACCATTTGGCTGGCATCTGAACTGGTCTTTCTAAATCCACCAAGGAGGGGAAAATCCTATGAGTTTTTCCGACACCGAAGCGCTCAGGCAGCAACTTATGGCCCACGATTCCCAGTTCGCGGAACTGGCGCAAACCCACGGCGAGTTCGAACAGAGATTGAGTGAGTTGGCCGCGCTGCATTATCCGAGCGTTGAGGAGCAGATGGAGGAAGCGACCTTAAAGAAGAAGAAGCTATTTCTTAAAGACCAGATGGAGACGATCATCCGCCGCTACAAAGAACACGAGCAGGCGGCAGGTCACTGAGTTTAGAAGGCGCGGCAAACGCAATCATCCTAAATAATCGCGCCGAACAAAGAATCGTATCAACCGTTGGTTACTTCGCGAGCGGACGGTGTTTCGCATATCCAGTGCGAGCTTGTTCGTTTGTTGATTGGTAACCAATTTTTGTTGGCGTGACGAAGTCTCAGATCGATGGCAAGAGAAGGAATTCCATTCGTCGTTTGGTGTCTTGTTCCCGGGCTTCTGTTTGCCGTGTTGGGCTGGTGGATAGCAGCGACCTTGTGTCTGCTGCTTGCGGTCTTCATGGCGTTCTTCTTTCGCGATCCCGAACGTGACTGCCCGGTGGACAATCGAATCGTGGTGTCGCCAGCCGACGGACGAGTTGTGTCGGCGTCTCGAGTCGACGCGCGAGCGAGTGACTCTCCGACTCAGATCTCGATTTTCCTTTCGCCCCTGGACGTGCACATAAACCGCTCTCCGATTGCGGGCGAGATAGTAGAGGTCGTCTACAAGCCGGGGGCATTCCACGTCGCCTCACGCGAGATCGCGTCGGTCGAAAACGAGCAGAATGTCGTAACTGTCCGCGGAGAGAAGCTCACGATTGTGTTTCGACAGATTGCCGGAGTGCTCGCGCGGCGAATCGTGCTTAAGAAAAAGACAGGCGATCGGGTGGCGCTCGGCGAGCGAATCGGGCTGATGAAGTTCAGCTCGCGAATGGATGTGATCTTACCCGCTGAGATCGACGTGCTTGTGCGCAAAGGTGATCGTGTGATTGGCGGCGTAAGCGTTCTGGGACGCCTTCGAGATGAGTAAGCATATCGGCGTAGTATCCGTGCAAATCCGTCGAATCAGCGTCATCCGTGGTCTATTCGGCACAAGGGACCATAGACCACGGATGACGCTGATTCGACGGGTTCACACGGATCCTTGACCCATTGTTCGTTCGATAGTGCAATCGATTTTCCCATTCTTTGAAACAGTCATCGCCATCCTGCGTGTAATGGATAGTCCGACTGGAATCAATCGACTATCCGGGTTCGCATCGTGGTTATGAATGTTCGGGCTGTGCTATTATTTCGCTTGGTTGCGCACCGCCCCAGGCGCCCCAGAAGCCCCAGAGTCTAGGATCCGGCTGCGACAGGCCGGGCTTGAGTAAGGTCCAAATTAGATGGCTGAATACATTTGCAGACTGGGAACGCCCACCGGCGAGGTGGTTACGCGCACGGTAGAGGCTACCGCCGAGCGTGATCTGCGTTCGAAGCTCGAGCGCGAAGGCTTTCGCATTTTCTCGATAGCCGCAACCGGTGGCTTGGGCATTCGCCGCGCATTCGGCGGCGGCGAGCATCACGTCCGCAAAATCAAGACCGAAGACTTTCTTCTCTTCAATCAGCAAATGTCGGCTTTGTTGCGAGCCGGGCTTCCGATTCTCCAAGCGATCGGCATTCTTCGCAAGCGCGTTCACAACGAACAACTCAGAGTCACGCTCGAAGACGTCGAAGAGAAGGTCCGCGCGGGCCAGGCGTTGTCACAAGCGTTTGCCGCGCAGGGTGAGGCGTTTCCGCGAATCTACATTGCATCGATTCTTGCAGGCGAGCGCGCAGGGTCGCTCGACGAAGTGCTGCTCCGATACGTCAGCTATCAAAAGACGATCACCGAAGCGCGACGCAAAATAAAGAAGTCACTCGCGTATCCCACGGTGCTCGTAGGCGCTTCGATCATTCTGGTGGGGGTGCTTTCCACTTATGTCATCCCGAACTTCATGAAGCTGTACAGTGGCGTGGGCGCGCAGGGGCTGCCGATGGTGACGGTCGTCGTTGTCAGCACTTCTGAGTTTGTCAGTAAGAACCTGATCTGGCTGATCCCAACTATCATCGGCGGACTGATCTTTCTCTTCGTCTGGAGACGCACGCCCAATGGCCGGCTCGCGATCGACCGCTGGATATTGAAGACACCCGTGGCGGGCGAGACGGTTCGTCAGATGACGATTGCGCAGTTCACTCGCAGTCTTGCAACCCTGCTTGCCGGAGGAATCACTCTGCCGGAATCGGTTGAAATCGCCAGCGAGTCGATCACCAATCGCGCGCTCAGACACGCAAGCCGGAACGTGCTCACAGGCATACGAGAAGGTAGTCCGTTCACCGATAGCCTCGAAGCTTCCGGATGGGTCTCGGAGCTTGCGATCGATATGATCGGCGTCGGCGAGCGCTCAGGCGCGTTGCGCGAGATGCTGGACGAGGTTGCCAACTTCTATGATTCTGAGATCGACGTGCGGCTCAACACGATCACCACTTTCATCGAGCCGATCATTCTGGTCTTCATGGGCAGCCTGGTGATGACGATTCTGCTGGCGATGTATCTGCCACTCTTCTATATGATCGGCAACATGGGGCAGGGCCAGACGACAATTCCGCAATGATCAAAATCTGAAACCAAAATCGCGAGTAGTGAAAAGGTAGTTAATGTCTGAACGAGTCGAACACGATAGCAGTCAGAGCCAGCCGGGCCCCGTAGCAATTTCAGCGGACCTCTCGGTTCGAGAGCCTTCCGCAATGGGTCAGGAGGAAACAACGGCGCGTGAGAAGGCGCGACGTTATCGGCTGAGGTTCGTCGATTTGAAGGTCGAGGAACCGGCTTATAACCTCATTCACGAGCTACCCGTCGAGATGATGGTGCGGCACAGCTTTGTGCCGCTCGCTCGCGAGGGCGACACGCTGTTCGTGGCGATGGCTGACCCAACCAATCTGGAAGCCATCGACGAGATCGAAGCGCAATTGCACTTGCGATTGAAGACCGCGTTTGCGACTCAAACGGCTGTTGAGGATGCCCTGAAGCGTGGCGACACAGCCGCGCGCATCCTTCAAGATGCGACCGCGGGCTTTCGGACGGATCAAATGTCGCTGCTGCGCGAGACCGAGCAGGGCGAAGAAGTTCTCGACATGGAGCGGCTGACCGGCACCGGCGACGAAGAGATGTCGCCGATCATCAAGCTCGTCTACACCGTCGTGCTCAACGCGCTCGAGCGCCGCGCATCGGATATTCACATCGAGACCCGCGACTCGGACGTTGTAGTTAAGTACCGAATCGACGGCGCGCTCTATCGAGCAGCCGATCCCATCGACATCGCTCATCATCAGACGATCGTTCAGCGCATCAAGGTCATGTCGGAACTGGACATCGCCGAACGCCGCGTGCCGCAAGATGGTCGCTTCCGAGTCATGATTCGCGGACGCAAGATCGACTTCCGTGTTTCAATCATGCCGTCGATCCACGGCGAGAACGTGGTGATCCGTATTCTTGACAAAGAGCAAATCAACGAATCCTTCAGCGAGCTGAACCTCGACGTCGTCGGATTCGCTCCGCAGGACTTGAAGAAGTTCCGCAAGTTCATTGCTGAGCCTTACGGAATGGTGCTGGTGACGGGGCCGACCGGCTCTGGTAAAACGACTACGCTGTACGCTGCGCTCAACGAAATCAAGAACGAAGAAGACAAGATCATCACGATCGAAGATCCGGTCGAATACCAGCTTCAGGGCATCACACAGATTCCCGTGAACGAAAAGAAGGGACTGACCTTCGCGCGCGGCCTGCGCAGCATCTTGCGTCACGATCCCGATAAGATAATGGTCGGCGAAATCCGCGACTCTGAAACCGCGCAGATCGCTATTCAGTCAGCGCTAACCGGACACCTTGTGTTCACCACCGTACACGCGAACAACGTGATCGACGTGATCGGCCGGTTCTTGAATATGGGAGTCGAGCCATACAACTTCGTTTCGTCTCTGAACTGCGTCCTTGCTCAGCGGCTGGTCCGAATGCTCTGCAATCACTGCAGGCAGGTGCACAAGCCTACGGACCAGGAGCTTAGCGAGTCGGGGCTGAATCCTGACAAGTACCGCAATGAGGTTTTCTACGCGTCGGTCGGATGTGAGGTATGTAACTCCACAGGCTATCGCGGCCGGACAGCGATACACGAACTGCTGGACGTGACGGACAACATCCGCGAGATCATCCTCGAGCGGCGTCCCGGCTCGGAGGTTCGCCGCGCGGCTCGTGCTGAAGGTTTGACATCACTGCGCGAGTCGGCGATCGCAAAAGTGTTCCTGGGCGTGACCACGTTGCACGAAATCAATCGTGTGACGTTTGTGGAGTAGTCAGTGGTCCGTAGTCCGTAGCTCGACGGACTAAGGGCAATATGCCGTTTATTTTGAAACCGAAGCGTGCTAGAGTGGTTTAACCAAGCAGACACTCTTAGAAATAGTATGCGGCAGCGAGCCTTCAAAGGCTCGGGCTAACTAGACGATGAGCCAGCCGCTATCTCCACCGGCGACATTTTCGAGGGTGTGCGCTCCCGAGGCAAAGATCAACAGGCAAGGAGTTGGCTATGGCAAAGGCTCTGAAGATACAACAGGCGATAGCGCTGACCGTGGCGCTGATGCTGGCCGCGCCGCTTGGCGCGTTCGCGGCTGATGGAAAGAAGCATTTTAATAACGGGCTCAAGTTCGAAGAGAATCACCAATGGGACAAAGCGGCGCAGGAGTTCGCCCTTGCCGTGTCCGAGAAGCCTTCCAATGTCGAGTACACTCTTCACCTTCAGCGTGCGCTGGTGAGCGCCGGGATAATGCTGGTCGAGCGCGGCGACAGCCTCGCGGATAAGAAGGATTACAACGCCGCTTACAATGCTTTTCGGCAGGCGTTTTCATACGATCCTTCAAACGAGTTGGCGCTGGTAAAGATGCGCAGGATGCTCGAGATTCAGGGGCTTCCGACCGACAATCTGCCGAAGGTCGGCGATCCGGCCGGTCCGAGCTACAAGCCGAAAGCCGATAACCTGAAGGCTTCTTCCACAGGCGCCGCCGCTATACTTCCTACAAGCCAGATGAAAATTCAGATGCCCGGCATACCCGGGCGTCGTTTCAGCAAGACCGATGTCATCTATCGCGATACCAACATCCTGACGGCCATCGAACAACTGGCTCAGATGATGAAGCTCAACGTGGTTTTCGATCAGATGGTCGTCAACCAGATGAAGATGATCAAGATCACAATTGAGCTGCGAGACGTTACTTATCCGCGCGCGCTCGAGATGATCTTGAAGACAAACAACCTGATGTACGCGCAGCTCGACTCGCGCACGATTGTGGTCGCAAGCGACAATCCTCAGCAGCGCATGAAGTATGACGCTTACGCGGTTCGCACGTTTTACATCAAGAACGCGGATATTGATCAAGTAAAAGGTGCCATTACGGGAGCGTTGTCCGCCCAAACAAAAATGACGACGGTCAAGCAATTGAATGCGATCGTCGTGCGTGATACTCCGGCGAACCTCGAAGTCATCGAGAACATGATTGACTCGCTCGACAAGAGCAAAGCTGAGGTGCTGATCGACGTCAATATCTACGAGGTGTCGAAGAATGATTTGCTGCAGATAGGCAATCAGTTCACCGCCGAGGTTGCTGGAAATAACCCGCTTGCCTTGCCGTCGCTGGGCGGAATAAATGCGCAAAATGCCTTTCTTGGAGCGGGGGCTCGAACCCTCACCGGACCTTTCGGTTTTGCGCTGGGTCTTCCTAACAGCTCAATCAGTTTATTCCAGAACAAAGGCAAGGCGAAACTTCTAGCGTCTACGCAGATCCACGTTCTCGACAATGAAGCCAACACCGTTCGAATCGGGCAGAGGGTTCCGATTCAGACCGCGTCTTTGCCGTCCTACGGCACCCCGAGCAATCAGAGCTTGAAGCAGGCTGCGCAGCAGTCCGGCGTCAGTCAGAATGATGTCAACTTCGGACTCGGCAACGCGTTCGGAGTAGGCATTCCTCAGATTCAATACGAGAACGTGGGACTCAATCTCGACATCACGCCAAACGTCTTTGAAGACGACGTTCAGATGAAGATGAAGATCGAGACCACTTCGGTCGACAGCAGCACCGGCAAGTTCACTCCTACGTTTAACCAGCGAACTATGTCCTCGGTGGCTCGCGTCAAAGACGGTCAGACAACAATGGTCGCGGGGGTCAGCCAGAACAACGAATCGAAGACCGTTAAGGGAATTCCGATAATCGGTTTGATTCCGATACTCGGGCGGTTCTTCGCAACGCCCGAGACGACTAACACGCAGAACGATGTGGTGATCACGGTCACGCCTCACATTCTTCGACGCGCGGACATCACCGAGAAGGACCACCTTGCGCGGTTGTCGGGCGACGGGCAGAACGCAACTAATCAGTTGAAGATCGAACAGATTCTCTACCTGGCGGATCAGGAAGACGCGCAGCAAAGCCCGGTAGCAGAGGCTTCTCCGCCCGCTTCTGCTCCAGAACCCAAGCCCCAGATCGCTAGCCCTCCACCGCCGATCGTCAACACTAGCGCGCCCGGCGTCGTGGTGGCGCCGCCGCCGATCGTCGCGCCAACGGCGCAAA
>JADGNW010000108.1 GCA_017883315.1 Blastocatellia bacterium
AGCCCTACCGACCCACTGACGTTCGTCCTGACTTCGATTGTGCTGACAGGAGTGGCTCTGGGAGCCTGTTTCGTGCCAGCTCGCGGCGCGACAAAGGTAGACCCAATGACTGCGCTGCGCTACGAGTAGGGACTGGAAGGATCGAGGATAGAGGATGGAAGAGCGAGGATAGAAGATAGAGGATTGAGGATCGAACACGCATCGGCGCGGTCCTGCGATCCTCAATCCTTTATCTCCCATCCTCAATCTTCGGGTGGCCTTACAGATTCACGACGAGAGAATACTTCTCATTGTTCGGCTTGATCGTATGCAGCATCAGCGAGAACCTCTGCGGAGTCTTCGCTTGCTCAGCAGAAACATCGAACAGCAAGGAGACGGTCCCTTTTTGACCGAAGCTAAGCGTGACGCTGCCTACGCTTTCCTTGGGGCTTAGGACTTCGATCTCCTTGTCGTTGTCCGCGCCCCAGGCTGGGAAGTCCTCGATGACGGCTAGCGGTGCAAGTTTCTGTGCACCGCTCATCAGGTAAAGGTCCGACTTGGCATCAGGGGTCAGCTTGTATGAAAGCGTAGCGCCTTGCTTGCCGCCGTCAAACTCGAGAACTACGACAAGCGGCGCGCCTTGCATCTTGACGCCGGTGAACGGCGACTTCGCCGACTTCGTGACGCGCAGGTTGATCGCGCCGCCGAGCTGGATGACCTCTCCAGCTTTGACTTGCCGAGGCGCGTCGGTGGCCGGGCCTTGAGAATAAACGGCCGTGGTTGAAAGCGCCGCTATCGCGATCAGAACTATTAGTCTCTTCATAACTGCAATGATCCCCTTTGCTAATTGGTTTCGAGGTGTACTCCTTTTGAATACACCGGACGGTTCGCGGTCTGCAAGCACTGTTGTAGTGGTTAAGCTGAACTCACGCGCGCGAACCTCGATGTATGAACGCCGAAGCTTGGCGTAAGTTCGCGAATTCATTCGGTTCTGAAGCTTGCTTGCGTTCTAAGCCCGTAATGCTAGAATCGCGCTCGAACTCAGACCACCAGTGGACTTGCCCAGTGGACTCGCATGGATCAATCACGAATCCACTCGAACCGGATGCCGCGGGTCTTTGAACCGGCGATTACTCGGGTGCTCACCTTTGCTCGGGAAACTTGAAACCGATATAGGTCCCGGAGCTGATCCCCATCAAACCCAGCAATGTCGCGCTGAACTCGGGCATGGTCAACCCGTTATACACCGAAGAGATAAAAATAACGCCCAGTACGATAGTCCATGCGAAAATCTGAAAACGATGGAAGCTATAGCCGCTTCCGTCGCTGAGAATATCTCGCAGGAAACCGGCGGAGGCTCCTGCGGATGGAGTCGGAGCGAGGGCCTTGTTTTGTTGATTGATCTGGGCAAGCCTGATGCGGTAATCCTGGAGCTGTTTACTCAGATTGTCCCGGTTGGACAGATCTTCAGGCGTCATTGTCTCTTTGGCCTGAATGCGGGCGATTTGCGCCTGGAGTTCCGGGATACTTTGCTCGAGCGCTTCCTTCTCAGCCGTGAGGTCCTGCAGCTTGCTTGCTGACGCGGCATCCTTGCCGGAATCGATCAGCGCTTCGCTCAATGCAGTGCCGGCGCTGATGCCATAAGTCCGAGCAGCGACGGCGTGATCGTGTCAAGCGCGTCGGTGATCAGCCAGATGACCACATACGAGGCATAGACTAAGAAAAACCAGAACGCCATCTGGGTCCGGCCCAAATTGTAGGGCCTGCGCTTGCCACCGATTGGCCTTGGGCCTGGCTCGCGGATGATGTTGGTTGTTCGGGCCAGCCAAAACAAAAGGACCAACGTGACCAGGACTATGATCAACGCGGTGATACCGTACTTCGGCGAAATCACGGTGAGCAGGACCGGATTATCCTGTTCGTAAATCGTGTCAAACGGCGACTGGTTTTCCGGCCCGACGCTGAAACTTACCGCGTGGCGAAGCCCGTGCGGCGCACCCAACAAATCAACCCATGTTTTCTTATTCTCGGGGGTTATTCGCAGATGAAAATGCAAAGTGTTTTTCGAGGTGTGAATCTCGTCGGGGTAGTTGCCACGGAGCGCCAAGCCCTCCAGATACGGAACCAGTTTCGCCGGATTGTTCGCTGGATTCTTAGCCCAATCATCCAAATGGTCGACCTCAACCTTGATGAGGTCATCGGCCTCCAGATTTCCCGTGAGATCTATCACTCTTGGCTGGACGTTCGCTGTGGCTTGGGGATTGATCGTTTGAGCCGCAACTCCGGAAGTGCGCGCGGCCAGAAATCCAAGGGCCATTAGGATAGTAATGCCCATCACTCTGGTTGCGTTCATCTGAGAGGCTCTCCTTTGGTGAACTGTGGTAAGGCCTACGCCGGGATTATAAGCGATTCTGCGAAACGTGCACGCCTCTTTTTCTGGAGATAACAATCGGTAAGCGCTTCTGAAAGGCCGATGCACTGACCAGTCGGGCATCGGATCTATCGCGGAACCAAGTTGAAGCGACGTGTGATCGGGTGTACAGTGACGCGCGTCGACGAAGCAATTGACAACGCCCTCATGATGCAAGTCGGTGGAAGGAAGAAAGTCAATGAGAACTCAGGAAGAAAAAGGGATCCTTTTTCGCGCGCTTCACGAGCGGGACAGCGCGTTCATCATTCCCAATCCGTGGGACATCGGCACGGCGAGGCTGCTCGCCCATTTAGGCTTTGAAGCTTTGGCGACCACGAGCGCCGGATATGCGTTCTCGATCGGCCAGCGAGACAACACGGTAGGCCGCGACAAGATGATCGCGCACGTTCGCGACATCGTCTCTGCGACGGACCTGCCGGTAAGCGCGGATCTCGAGAATGGTTTTGGCGATGATCCCGAAACCGTTGCTGGAACCATCAGGCTCGGCGCTGAGGCGGGGCTCGTTGGCGGCTCGATCGAAGATTCGACAACAAGCCAGGATGATCCGATCTACGAGTTAGAGCACGCCGCTGAGCGAGTGCGTGCTGCGGCGGAGGTCGTTCGCTCCCTTGGCTTTCCTTTCATGTTGACGGCGCGAGCGGAGAATTACTTGTTCGGACGGCGTGATCTTGATAACACAATCAAGCGGCTTCAAGCCTATCAGGAGGCCGGCGCGAACGTTCTCTACGCGCCGGGCCTTACCAGCAGAGATGAGATCGCCGCAGTCGTAAGCTCACTCGATCGCCCGGTGAATGTCTTGATGGGTGTCGCAGGCGCCAGACTGACTCTTGCCGAGCTGTCCGAGATTGGAGTGAAGCGCATCAGCGTCGGAAGCGGGCTCACGCGAGCCGCCCTCGGTGCATTTCTGAGAGCCGCCCGGGAAATGCGCGATCAGGGGACCTTCGGTTTCGCGGACGAGGCAGTCAGCTTTCGGGACATCAGCGCTATGTTCGAGCCATGAGTCTCACCCGGGCTTTGCGTCTTCGCGAGCCTCTGCGTCTTTGCGCGAAATTACGGGACGTTTGAAATCAACCGTGCAGTAGCGCAATCTAATAGCCTATGTCCGTGCGCGCTGACGACCTTCCGGAACCCGCCAGAAAACCAACCCGATCTTTCTTCACCGCGCTGCGACACCGTGACTTTCGGTTGTTGTGGATCGGTCAACTCATATCGGTCACCGGCACTCAGATGCAACTGGTCGCGATCAACTGGCACGTCTATCTGCTCACTAAATCTCCGTTGGCGTTAGGTGGCGTCGGACTCGTGCGCATCCTGCCCATCGTCTTCTGCTCGTTAGTCGGAGGCGTTGTCGCCGATGCCGTAGACCGAAAACGGTTGATGCTCGCAACGCAAGGCTCGATGCTGGTTTGTGCCGCGGCGCTTGCGGTGATGACGGCTACAGGTCTACAGAGCATCTGGCCTATCTACGCGCTCACTGCCATAGCGTCGGCGGCGCTCGCGTTTGACAACCCCGCGCGTCAGGCGATGCTGCCGACGCTTGTGCCGGTCGAGGATTTTCCGAACGCCGTCAGTCTGGGAATTGTCGTTTTCAACTCGGCGATGATCGTCGGTCCGGCACTCGCGGGAATTTTTCTGAGCATACGAGGGCCGGCGCTGATCTATGGAATCAATGCAGCGTCATTCGTTGCAGTCATCATCGCTCTGCTGCTTATGCACGCGCGTGGGCGCCCTCACGTCGAAGAACACGCCCCGCAAATAAATCTCGGCGCGCTTCGCGAAGGGCTGCGTTTTGTATGGCGCACTCCGATAATCGTGCAGACGATGACGCTGGATTTCATCGCGACTTTCTTTGCGTCGGCGACGGCGCTTTTGCCGATCTTTGCGGCGGAGATTTTGAATGTCGGAGCGCGAGGGCTGGGCTTGCTTGCGGCGGCGCCGGGAGCGGGATCGATTGTCACCGGTCTATTGATGGCGAGGCTCGGTGTGAATAGAAAACAAGGAAAGATTGTTCTCGGATCCGTGGTCATTTACGGAGCGGCTACAGTTGCGTTTGGGTTATCGCGGTGGTTTTGGCTATCGCTGTTGATGCTGGGAATCACGGGCGCGGCGGACACTGTGAGCACCGTGCTGCGACAAACAATCCGTCAGTTGGTGACGCCCAACCATCTGCGAGGCCGCATGACGTCGGTGAACATGATTTTCTTCATGGGCGGACCGCAGCTTGGCGAGATGGAAGCAGGCACAGTCGCAGCGTTGATTGGCGCGGCTCTTTCAGTCGTGACCGGCGGTGTGGGCTGCTTGCTTGCGGTTGCTGCTGCCAGCCTCTGGGCAAAGGAGTTGTGGCGCTATGAGGGACATTCATCACAGACAAACAAATGACCGTCAGGTTCACTGCTTGTTCAGTCCTTCTAGAATTCTCTTGAATCCGGACTCATTGCGAATCGAGTCGAGCTGATGATTGTTCTCGAGCTCGCTCGCGCTCGAGAACCCCTTCCTGACTGAGTTGTTCAACGCCTCGATCGATCGCCGCTTATCGCCGCCGAGCGCGTATGCGCAAGCCAGGTTGTACAAGACTCGCCAGTTGTCAGGCATGAGTTCAGCGTCGGCCGCGAGGTTCGCAGCCGCAAGATCATACTTCTTCGTCTGAATCAGGATCATCGACTGCTCGAATGACGCAACGGTGAATTGGTTCAATACACGGCGCGCAAGCGCACGTTCCGGCGAGCTTTCTTTTGCTTCTGATTTTCGCTTGAGATCCGAGAGCTTGCCCTTCAGGTCAGATACTATCGGCTGCCGAGTCTCAGAGTCGGCCGCCGGCTCGTAAGGCTGCACGGTGACGACGCCCCCGTTCGCCCCGCCGCCGAGAGCCACCTTCGTTGCTTGAGAGGTGAGCCTCGCCCGCAACCCGAACAACTCCGATACACGACGACGTTGCTCATTCTCCTGCTCGCGTTCCTTGTTGATCGCTTGCTTGACAGCTTTCGAGTCTTTGAGCAGCGCAGCTTTCTTTTCGATTTCCGCGACATCCCGGAGACCTTTGAAATCAGCCGCTATCCCAGCATACGCAAGATACGCGTCGTAAGCGCGACCCGCCGACTCGTTAGCGCTTGCAGAGTCCTGAACATTCTTGAAGACGCGATCGATGAACGAATCGTCGTGAGCTCTACGGCCCGACTTCATCGCCTGAAGCTCCGTCCATTCAACGGCTCGAACGCACACTTCGGCCGGTGCCCAACTGTGACCCCCGTCAAACACCTCGACGTGATGAGTCACACTCGCCGACTCGAGCGCGCGGTCGAGCTGTTTCATCTCGGGATAATTGAAGTCTTCATTACCGACAGTTCCATAGTAGACAAAGGGCAGCGACGAGGACGGAGCAAGGCCCTCAGCCAGGCCCGCTCCGCACCCAATGACGCCGGCTATTTGACCGGAGAGCCAAACCGCAAGTGTCGTCGCCGCACGCGCGCCGCCCGAGAAGCCGGTCAGATAAACTCGCTTGTCATCGATCGCAAACCTCGCGGCAACGTCGCCGAGCATGGCCTTGGTCGCTTCTCCGGTCGGGGGCATAGGTCCGTTCCGTGAGTTGTTTGAACCACACACGATGAAACCGTAGCGCTCGGCGGCTTCCTTGAAGTGTTCGACCGGAACGTTGCCGCGCGCGCCTGGATCAAAGGCAGCAATCAGCGGCCACCTTCGAGCCGGGGAATAGTTCGACGGCAGATACAACGCGTAGCTCTGGTCGGAATTGTTCTTACAAACAACTCGCTCGATGATGCGGCCCGGCTGCAAATTTTCAGTCGAAGGAATCTGCGGCGTGCGGCCCAGCGCCGAGAAGGCCGCCATCACTAACAGCGCGACTAGCGGAATGTTTTTTAGACGAGCTTGAACGGTCCTCATCGTCTGAGTCTCAATGAGTCAACGGGTGAATTATCTTCTCAAGCAGATCCGGTTTCGAGGCATCGCGATCGAGATGAGGAAAGCGCTCGCCGTCATGGTAGTCGAGCTTGTAGGACTTCACCATCTCGCCGTTCTCCACCACCAACTCGATCGGGCTCGTGCTCGACTTCCCCGTGCGCACCGCCTCGCGCAGATCCTGAAGCGAATAGCGCGAGCCGTTCACGGCGGTCAGCTTCATACCGGGACCGAGACCCACTTCCGACGCCACTGTGTTTGGCACGACGTCGATGATCGTTCCGTCCTCGGTGACCAGCAGTCCTATCGAGAAGCTGAAGTCAGCGGTCTTCCTGGCTTGTTCGTAAGCCTTGAGATATTCGCTTTGCACATCGGTGAACACCAGCTTCCAGCCCGCAGACGTGATTCCGCCCATCGGCGCGTGCGCATCGGTCGAGTTCAGATGCGCCGTCAGAAAACCTCGCCAATCGTACGGCGCGACGTCGTTCAGCGTGTTGACCACATCATCGAACGTGTACGTCTTCACCATCGGCAGAGTGTTTTGGCCGCCATGAAAGCGCTTGCAGAAGTCGTCAAGCGAGCGAGCACCGTTCGTCTTCTGCCTGATGATCACGTCAGTTTCGAGCCAAAGCAACTCGCCTTCATCGTAGAAGTCCACGCCGCGCCGCCACGCCGCCCACCCAGACGACGCGTTGTAGAGAAGTTGCGCCGCGACGGTGGTGTCGATCAATGGCCGCCACGTCCGGCCTGGGTAACGATCCAGATAAGCTGCGATACGGGCGAGGTTGTCGCGATATTCTTCGGCGCTCCGCAGACCGCAGCGCGGCGTGAGTATGTCGCCGAGGTATTCAGTCAGGCCTTCGTACACCCAGAGCAATTCGCCTTTCATCGGCTGCTCGTAGCTCGGCGTCGCAAGTCCCGCAGGCCGCCGATACTTGCCGTTCCACGAATGCACAAATTCATGCGGTAACAGACCGGCGTTGTATTTGCGCAAAGATGGATCGAGCAGAGTGCGTTCGGCTACGCGGTCGTCACTTGACTCGTGATGCTCGAGTCCGAAGTGCGCAGTGTAATCGCTGAGCGTGTAGAGAAAATGATAGTGCTGATAATGATGGGCACCGAAGAGCGCTTCAGCCTCAGCCACCAATTGCTTGTAGTGAGCGATGTCGTCAGTGCTCATCATCAGAGCTTCAGCGTTGTCGCTCACCATATCGATCTCGAACGAAGGCCCGGTGCCTTCCGTCAGCTTGATGCTGCGAAAGCGGCTGCCCGCAATCACCGGCGAATCAACGAGTGTAGTCAACGATACCGGCTTGAATGTGATCGTCCCGCCTTTCTCTTCGACAACGGGAAGCGCGGTGCCGTACTTCCATCCCTCGGGCAATCGCAGACTCGCAACGTAGGTCAATTGATCGGACCCCCATCCCTGCGGATAAAGCAGGACCTGGTTCCAGTTGATCACTGCCAATCGCGCAGTCGCCGACGCCGCGGATGAGAACCCCGCTACGGTTGCCGGCAAGAGAAAATCCAGCGACACGTCGATCGCGTTTGTTGCCGCGGGCACGTCGATGTGAAACGCATACATCTCGACATCGTCTCTGCGCCAGGGAATGGTGTTGCCTGCCGCGCTGACCTTGAGTCCGGCGAGATCAGTGATGGGACCGGTAGGCCCGTGCTCGCCGGGAATCCACTTCGGATACATCAGCGTGAGCGGACCCGGGCTGGCGGGAATCGACAGCCTCGCGTGAAGAATCTTTCGCGGCGTTTCCGTAGCGTCAACGGCGATACTGATCGGGGCGATCGCGCCCTTCGCAGCCTGGCCGCTCGCGACTTGCGTCCGTGGACTGACTTCAACACTCGCTCGATTCACAGCGACCAGAACCGTCGCTGCAATGACGATGATCGAAGCGAGTGAAAGCCAGTTGCGTGTGAAGCGTCGTTCCCGAATTCGCACGATGTATCCTCCTGGGCTTCGGTCCGCAGTCTTCGAAGAGTGAATCATGCAGTGAATCGGGCGGTGCAACAAGTGAAACCAGCCACGCAAGCGTTGCAGCTCTCTGCGTGTTGCAATATCATTTCCGCACTATGGCCAAAGCGAACAATTACATCCCCGAAGGCTTCCACACCGTGACGCCACATCTCACCGTGAACGGCGGGTCCGGCTTTATTGATTTTGTGAAGCGCGCGTTTGGCGCAGTCGAAATCTCGCGCGCGCCCGGACCGGGCGGCAAGTTAATGCACGCTCACGTTCGAATTGGCGATACCAACTTGATGCTCAATGATTCGTTTCCCGAATTCAATGCGCCTCCCATCACTGAAGGCAACTGGCCGCTGGTACTTCAACTGTATGTTCCCGATGCCGACGCGGTCTTCGTTCAGGCGCTGGCGTCGGGCTGCGAAGTAGTCTTTCCCATGTCGGATCAATTCTGGGGCGACCGCTATGGTCAGGTGAGGGATCCGTTTGGCTTCAAGTGGGCGATCGCTACGCGCGCCGAAGACCTAACCCCGGCTGAGATGGAAGAGCGCCAAAAGAAACTCTTCGGCGGCGGCGCAAGCGAATAGCGGTCGGGAACAGGCACGCGTAATGTGAATTGAATTGAGCTGCAGTTCTGTCACGGATTTAGTCTCTTACATGCGCCGTTACTCGGGCGGCCATGGTTTCAGCCAAAACTCAAGTACTTGTCGAGCAGTTCTTCGAGCATGGTCGTTGATTCCGCCGGGCCGACTCCTATTCCGAAAGGGACAATTACTCAATCACTTGACAGGGGAGAATCTGTTCCGTAAGATACTTAATGTGTATTAATATTTAGGTAATCTTAAGTAGGAGTAAGCGATGAGTGAGGCGGAAAGAGAAGCCGTCGGCATGATCCTGGATCGCTTTATCGAGGGTCTGTTTCGCCTGATGCTGGATCATCACCGAACGCAGGTAGTTGAAATGGACTTAACTGTCGTGCAAGCGCAAACTTTGACCTTGCTCCGTGGAGCACCTTTCTCTACGACCCGGCTCGCTACCTCTCTTGGCATATCGGCTCCGGCGATGACTCAGCTCACGGATCGCCTGGTTCGTAAGCGGTTGATCGAACGCCGGTCGGCTGACGGCGACCGCCGCGCGGTGATGATCGCACTAACGGAACAAGGGAAGCGCGTAGTTGACCGGTTTCGGAAACGCCGAAGCGAGGTTTTCGCAGAAGCTCTGTCGCGTTTGAACGATTTGGATCGGGCGGAAGTGATTGATGCTTTGAGCAAGGTGGTGGACGCTCTCGAAGGGCACGACGACAAAGTTCTGCCGGCGGGCGACTCGATTCGCATTGATCAGTCGAAGACGCGGACAGCGGTTCAACCGGCTGAGGCATCAAAAAAGGTTGGGCAGGGAGCAGTAGGTCCGCCCGTGCGAAGGATGAGAATAGAATGGGATTGAACAGAATAGAGATTAGGAGGATAAGCAAGTGAGAACTATCAAGTCGAGAATTGCGGTCATGATCGGAATGTTGGTGCTGGTGGCGTCAGTGGCATTAGCCGCGACGCCGCCTGCTGAACAACAGAGAACAATGGATAAGGTTCGGAAGGAACTTGTCACGCTTCCGTACTACGGTGTCTTTGATAATCTGGAGTACCGGGTCGAAGGCGGCACCGTCACTCTGTACGGGCAAGTGCTGAAGCCAATTACCCGTCAGGACGCCGAGCGGCGAGTCGCAAAGATTGAGGGCGTCGATCACGTAGTCAACAACATAGAGGTACTACCCGTATCTGGGTTTGACGACTCGATTCGAGCGCGCGCGTACCGCACGATATTCCGCACCGGTGGCTTGTACCGATACGCAATGGGAGCAAATCCCTCGATACACATTATCGTCAAGAACGGCAACGTGACGCTTGAGGGTGAGGTCTCTAACCAGATGGACAGCCATCTCGCGAACACTGCGGCCAGCAGCGTGCCCGGTGTGTTCTCGATAACCAACAACCTGCACGTTGGAAGTAAGAGCTGATTGGCTCAGCGAGAAATTGAAACAACCCGGCACTCTGTGCGTTTGAGAGATGGCAGGGCATAGCAATAGTGCCAGGAATTGATAATGCAAATACGAGTGACGAACCTGAAAGGGCTTGTCACTCGTTTCTCGTTAACTGTACTCTTGCCGTTGTATGAATGAGGGAGGCTTAGAACAGACATGGATTTCAATGTAAGGAACATCAAGGATAGATTTGGATCGCGCGGCGTGAGGATGTTCGCGCTTGCGGTTGCTTTAGCAGTGGCTTCAGCAGTCGGGTTTGAACTGCACGGTAAGGCTCTTGCGCAGCAGGGACAAGCGCAGTTGCCTTCGCCGCAGGATCTTTCAAGAACTTTCATAAACGTGGCAAAACAAATCAAGCCGGCCGTCGTCAACATAGACGTCGTTGAAAAGACAAAGCGTGCATCCATTAGAATGCCGGAAGGCTTTCCCCAAATCCCCGGGTTTGGCGACACCCCGCGGCGTCAAAAGGGAACAGGTTCAGGCGTCGTAATAAGCTCCGACGGCTATATCCTGACCAACAATCATGTGGCCGGCGACGCCGAGCAGATCAATGTGAAGCTAGGCGACGGTCGTGAGTTCAAGGCGCGGATCGTGGGAAAAGATAGCGAGACCGATCTCGCAGTGATCAAGATTGACGCGCAGAACCTGTCATTCGCCAAGCTCGGCAATTCCGACAACCTCGAGCAGGGTGAATGGGTGATCGCGCTCGGCAGCCCGTTCGGACTTCAGCAGACGATGACTGCCGGAATAGTTTCGGCGACTGGGCGTGACCTCGGAGCGGGCGCCGGTCAGTTTACGAATTACATCCAAACCGATGCGTCGATCAACCCAGGCAACTCAGGGGGCCCACTCGTAAACATGCAGGGCGAAGTTGTAGGCATCAACACTCTGATTTTCTCGCAGACCGGAACGAGCGCGGGAGTTGGCTTCGCCATTCCGTCTAATCTCGCGACAAAAGTCTACGCACAGCTCATCAAGAGCGGGAAGGTGACCCGCGGCTACCTCGGCGTGACCCTGCAGCCGATCTCGCCCTCGCTTGCGAGAACGGTAGGGTATAGCGGGACAGAAGGCGCTGTAGTTGGCGATCTTTCCAAGAATGACAGTCCAGCCGCGCAAGCAGGGCTTCGCAGCGGTGACGTCATCGTTGAGTTTGACGGCAAGCGCGTCACCTCGCCTAAGCAGTTGACGGAGATAGTAGCCGACACTCCAGTCGGTAAAGCAAGTGTCGTGAAGTACGTGCGCGATGGTCACACCGAGACTGCGACTATCAAGCTCGGTGAGCGTCCGCCGAGATCCGGTGAGGACGATCCGGTGGATCAAGGTGAGCCAGAAGAGCAAGGTGGAAAGCTCGGGGCTTCCTTGTCGAACGTGACGCCTGAATTCGCTCGCCAGTTGAAACTCAAGGTGCTGACCGGCGTGGTCATTCAGAATGTACTGGCGGACGGCCCGGCTGCGGATGCCGGTCTGCTGCGAGGTGATGTAATTCACCGAGTAAACCGCGTACCGATCACGAATCGTCAAGACTTCTTCGGCGCCATGTCGTCGCTCAAAGGTGAGAAGGAAATCACGCTTCAGGTAGAGCGAAACGGCCAGTTGCAGTTTGTTGCTGTGACGCTTGAATAATGCGCGCGTAGCAACAGACTGAGATAACCGATGGGGCGGCCTTAATTGCCCGCCCCTTTTCGTCGCCGCTGTCAAAAGCCGAGCTTCCTCTCGTATAATCTCGCGATGAACACTCAATCGGCTTCTCGTCATCGTAGGATTCTGTCCATCCTTCTGCTAGCCGTTGTTGCCGCCCCTTACGCAATAGCTCAACAGCCAAATCGAAACGCATCCATGTATTCGGCTCGGCTAACGTCCGAGTTGAAGCAACTGCGCGACGCCGCTCTAACGAGTAGCTATGCTTACACTGAATTGGCTCACCTCTGCAACAATATCGGTCCGCGCTTGAGCGGCTCTCCGCAAGCCCAGCAAGCGGTTCAGTATGTGGCAGACGAGATGCGCCGCCTGGGTCTCGACGTTCAACTCGAGAAAGTGACGGTACCGCACTGGGTTCGAGGCGCAGAGACCGGTGAGTTGGTGAAGTTCGCAGGGCAAGCGCCTGGCACGACACAGAAGATCGTCTTGACCGTGCTTGGCGGAAGCGTCGCGACCAGCGCTGACGGGTTAAGCGCGGAAGTGATCGTCGTTGATAGCTTCGATGATCTCAGCTCGCTCGGCCGTGGAAAAGTCGCGGGCAAGATTGTTTTGTTCAACGCTCGGTTCGACAAACAAATGGCCGCGCAGGGATTCGGCCTCGACGCCTACGGACAGGCGGTTGTTTACCGCGGCGCGGGCCCCAGCGAGGCGGCGCGGCTCGGGGCGGTCGCGTCTCTCGTTCGTTCGGTTGGAGGTGCTGACTATCGCTTACCTCACACGGGCGCCTTCGGCTACGCGGCAGATGCGCCGAAGATTCCGGCTGCGGCGGTTTCGGCTGAAGATGCGGACTTGATCGCATACTTGACGGCGCAAGGTCCGGTGCGAATGCATCTCACGCTTACGCCGCAGACGCTGCCTGACGTGGAGAGCTACAACGTCATCGCGGACATCAAAGGCAGCGAGCATCCTGAGCAAGTCATTATCGTCTCCGGGCATTTGGATTCGTGGGATCTTGGAACTGGCGCGATCGATGACGGTGCTGGAGTCGCTGTCGCAATGCAAATAGCTCAGTTGATCAAGACGTTGGGGCTCAAGCCTAAGCGAACAATTCGCGTGATTGCATGGATGAATGAAGAGAATGGGCTGAGGGGCGGGCAAGCTTACGCGCAAGACCACAAGGAAGACCTCGCCAATCACATTGCCGCGATCGAGAGCGATCTCGGCGCCGGCCATCCAGTAGGGTTTTCAGCTCACATAAGCGCAAAGGCTTTGGAGATGCTGCGGCCCTTAGCTTCGGTGCTGCAAACTCTGGGCGCGGGCATAGTGAACAGAAGCGAACACGCCGAGGGCGCTGACGTCTCGCCGCTCGATGCTGCCGGCGTACCGACCTTTGCTCCTATTCAAGATAATCGGACCTACTTCAATTATCACCACACGGCGGCTGACACTCTGGACAAAGTTGTTCCGCGTGAGCTCGCCGAGAATGCCGTGGTGATGGCAGTGCTGGCCTACACGATAGCCAATTTGCCGGAAGCTCTGCCTCGCTAGAAGCAAGCTCGCCGCGATGATCTTCAGTCTCCGGGAGGACTCAAAGCGTAATCTTAGACACTATGGCTCTCACGCTGCATTCAAGTCGCATTGAGGACCTCGACACACCTCAGGGGCACATTGCGTTCATTCGATCGCAGTGGCGCGACTTCGGCGCGTTCGCGTTTGAGAAGTTCCTCTCACAAGGACGTGGCGCCGTCGTGGTTGATCTGAAAAGCGCAGAGAAACGCGGCGAGAACCTGCGAGTCCCGACTCACTATGTTGCCGATCGCAGCGAGCCGCTGCGCAAGCTTGGCGGCTGGCCGAGTGACGAGATCGAGGAGATCGTTCAGACTTACAACCCCGAACAAGACGTTGTGTTTCTGTTTCTACGCCTCGATGGTGATGTGTTTCACTACAACGTGTCGGACGACCTGACCCCGCCGGAAGCCTACTCTTCAAAGCCGCAACACTCGAACGAGAGCCTATCTTAGATTGAACTCGATCTCGACATTGCTGAGCCAGCATGAAACCTGACGACCGTCTTTCACCGCAGGTCTGAATCGCATTTGATAAGCTGCTCGCACTGCTTGTTCGTTCAAGCCATCGGGCAAGCCGCGTGTCACGACTACTTAAACTCGAGTCCGCAGTTGAGGCACTTGTTCGGATCTTTAACCAGCAGGAAGAGGAGCGTGAGTAAACATGTAAACGGAGCGCCGATGACAGCGACAAGTATCGCCCAGAGAGGCACGGTTCCCTTGACCACGCTCGTCGAGTTGCAGCGTGCGCATGTCATCGGTGGGACGACTGAACGGGCCGAGCGCACCGGCGGTTGCGGCGGAGTCTGATAGGTTGAGGGCGGATAGTAGCTGGGTGCGCTTGCACCCGGGGCCGGCGGCGGTGGGACAGAGGGAATGTAGCCGGAATTTGGGTCGCGGCTCTGCTGGGTCAGCGGAGCCGAACAGTAGCGGCAATAGTTCGATCCATCGCGATTCTCCGCGCCGCACTGCGCACAAATCATAGTCGCTCTCCCTCGCCGATTGTTGCACCAGCGTCTTGCAGACTAATTCGTCAGAAGCGCGGTGTCAATGAATGAAGGATGAAACGTGATGCGTGACACGTGAACCGTGAGATATTCACGCATCACGTTTCACGCATCACGCTCTCACTTCTCGAAGAGACCCGCCATATCCCATTTGCGCCGAGTATCGATGATCAACTTTGCAACTTTCTGATTGACCTTCGCGAAGTACTCATCCGCTTTCGCCTGATCGAATTTCACGTAGCCTTGTCCTTCCTTGTACAACCCGATCGTAGATGGCGACGGATACGCCGAATAGGTGCCCGGCAATGCGTTGGGCGTGGCGAGCTCATCCGAGTAGCGCTCCTTGTGAACGAGCTTGGGATCGATTGCCTGAATGAACGCCGTTTCGTTCCAACCCGCGTGACCGCCGTCTTCGCCGAACACCGAAAGCGTCACATCCGAAGCGTAGCTCCACCAATTGATCACCAGCGTTCGAACGTGCTTCTCCTGACCGATCTCGGTCGCGAGTTGATTGAGCACCGCGGTTTGTGGTCCGCCGTGCCCATTGATCACAACGATGTTGCGAAAGCCGTTCTTCGCAAGCCCCGACATCACGTCTCTCACATAAGCCCGATAAGCCGTCTCGGAGATCGAAAAAGCTCCGGGATAAGCGTCCATGCTGCCGGTGATGCCATAAGGAATAATCGGAGCGATCATCGCGTTCACCTCGCGCGCGATCTTACGTGCGATGGCGACCGGCGCAGTAATGTCAGCACCGTTGTTGATGACGCCGTGCGGTTCAAGCGTGCCCGTCGGAAGAATCACTGTGTTGATCCTGGAAGGAACAACCTCTTTGAACTCCATCCAGTTGATGTCGCTCATATCGCGAGTGCTTACAATATCCTGATTCTGAGCGCTAGCCGTTGAGCAGAGTGTTGCTGTCAAGACGAGCGCAGCGAGCGCGATCACAGTGCGTGTCATTATTGCCCCTCCTTATCGAAGTGGATGTTGTATTACTGTAGATCTGCGAACCGGGAACCGGTTGAGAAGCTCGACTTCCGCAATCAGAACACAGGCTCGACTAGCTTCTCGAGCATCATCGCTGAGGCCTTTTCCACATCGGCGTGCAACGAGTTTCCGTGTGCATCCATCGTGACGATCGCCGGAAAATCTTTCACGCGCAGGTGCCACAGCGCTTCAGGTATTCCGAACTCGAGCAGATTCACGTCGAGCACCTTTTCGATGCAGCGCGCATAATACTGCGCCGCGCCGCCAATCGCGTTCAGGTACACCGCGCCCGCTTCCTGCATCGCGTCGAGCGTGCGCTTTCCCATTCCGCCTTTGCCGATTACCGCCCGGACGCCGTAGCGCTTGATGATGTCGCCCTGGTAAGGCTCTTCGCGAATGCTGGTCGTCGGACCTGCAGCGGTGATCCGGTAGCTGCCGTTGTCTTTCATCACCACCGGTCCGCAGTGATAAAGCACCGAGCCTCGCAGATCGACCGGCGAATCGTGCTTCATCAGATACGTGTGCACCGCGTCGCGTCCGGTGTACATTTCGCCGGAGATCATCACGACGTCGCCAACCTTGAGCGCGCGAATCTGTTCTTCGTTTATCGGAGCCGCGAGCGGCTTCTCATCGCCGGTTAGCTTGAAGCCTTCGCCTGCGGACATTCGCTTCTCCTTTTTTTGCTCGTCGCGATAGAGCCATCGTTTGATATCACCGGTCTTCGCGTCGAGCACGACACCGAGCCTGCGAAACGCCCAACAGTCATACGCTACGGAAACGAAGAAGCTCGCCGGCAGCCGATTGAGAGCGCCGATCTTGCAGCCGATCAGCGTGACGCCGCCGCCGAAGCCCATCGTCCCGATGTTCAAGGTGTTCGCGGCGTTCATTACATAGTCTTCAAGCGCGGCCAGCTTTGGATCAGCATTCGTATCGTCGAGAGTTCGGAATAGCTGTTCCTTCGCGTGCTGATAACCTGACGTGCGGTCGCCTCCGATGCAAACCCCAATTGCGCCGGCGCTGCAGCCTTGCCCTTGCGCTTGCCACACCGCATGCAGAATGCACTTTCGCACTCCGTCAAGATCGCGGCCCGCTCGCCCGAGATGCGGAAGCTCGATCGGAACCGAGTACTGAATGTTTTTGTTTTCGCACCCGCCGCCTTTCAGGAGCAGCTTCACTTCGATCTCGTCGTCGTTCTCCCACTGATCGAAATGAATGACCGGCGTGCCCGGCCCGAGGTTGTCTCCGGAGTTTGCGCCGGTGATCGAATCAACAGAATTGGGGCGAAGCTTACCGCGCCGCGTTGCTTCGACAAGGGCTTCGCGAATCTCGCGCTTCATTGCGATCTGATTGGCGCCGACCGGAGTCTTGATCTCAAAAGTCGGCATGCCGGTGTCCTGACAGATCGGATCTTCGGTGTCGCAGGCCATGTCGATGTTTGTGGCGATCACTGAAAGCGCAGTGCCTGCACTGGTCGCGGGGTTTTCTTCGGCTACGGCTTCAGCCATCGCGGCTCGAACATCCGGCGGAAGGTTCGTTGAGGTTTCAATGATTAGTTTGATGATGCCGTCTTTGAATGATTGCATGGCGCGTTCTCCAACAAGAGAGTGTCCGACAAACTTCAGTTTGTCGTTGATCCTGAATGCGGTGCGTGATCGAACCGGTGACAAACTAGAAAGTTTGTCGAACATCGAAGTCAGAAAGCGAGTCTATCCCCTCTCGCCAGAAATAAAAAGGGAGGCCGTGAAGCCTCCCTTTTTCTCCATCTTCTGTCACGTGACCACCGGATCAGTACTTCAGCACGACGGTCAGGAACGTGAACAGCACGAGGGTCTCGATCAGCGCCAGGCCCAGCAGCAGCATCGTGAAGATGCGCCCACCCGCGCCCGGATTGCGCGCGGTGCCTTCGCAAGCCGCGGCAATTGCGCGTCCGTCACCGAGCGCCCCGCCGAGCGCCGCAATTCCAACCGCGAACGAGCCCATCGCCGGGAAGAACCAGGAATTGCCGGTCGCATGATCGGCGGCCCCGGTTGCACCCGGCGCTTGCGCCGCTGCCGTCGCGACGGTAATGAGCATCACTAGAGCCGACAGCACGAACAGTCTCAGTTTGATCATCGTCTTTCTCCCGAGGTCCGAAAAGACCTCAACACCGAATCGACATCGGCGGGTTCGAGCTTCTAACGGCCGGTAGCCGAATGAAGCTCCGGTTAGCAAGGAAAGGATTGATAGAGTCGGCTCGAAATGATTTCCACGCGCCCGGTATACGCTTGCTCCCCTATACTGCAAGGCTCCAGCAGCGGCGTGCGATCAACTACTATGAAAAGAGCCTCGTTCCATCATCCCCTTCGGTTAAGGTACATATGAATAAAATATAGGACCTATAAGACCTATCGGACCTATGCGGTTTCCATGTAAATGTGATCACGTTTCAATGAGCTGCCACCTCTTGAGCATGACCGTGCTCTTCAGAGTCGTGCTCTTCGTGCGGCACCGTCTCGGACAAATAGACCATTGAAAGCATTATGAATATGAACGTCTGCACAAACGACACGAACACGCCGAGCACGATTGTGAATATGGGTACGATGGGCGCAATCAGTCCGATAAACGCCCCGGCGATCTTTTGATCCGCGTACATATTCACAAAGAGCCGCAGCGAGAGCGTAACCGGCCGCACGCTGTTCGATACGATCTCGACTACGAAGATCAGCCATCCCATCGCGAAGAGCAGCGCTCCCGACAGGCCTCCGGTGAAATGTTTCAAGTACCTGAGTCCCTGCTGCCGAAAGCCGCTGCCTATGAAGTACACAAACGAAGTGAGGCCAAGCGCGCCGGTCACGTTTATGCTTTCGGTCGGCGCGCCGATTCCGGGTATCTGCCCCATCAGGTTGCCGATCAATATGAAGACTGCGAAAGAGCCGATCACCGGAAGATAACGCCGGCCGTACGGTCCTATGACTTGCTCGAGCAAACTGCGAATCTGCACGACAAGCACCTCGAGGATCTGCTGACCCTTTGAAGGCCGCTCGACTGAAAGCTTGCCTCTCATCAGCAGCACGCCTACGACAACGATGATGAAGAGAAGAACGGCCCACACGATCTGCTCGGGGATCACCTCGCCCGACGCAGGCTCGTGCCAATGCGCGCCGAACAGTCCGTAGATCGCCGGCATGACCGCGCGTTCGATGCTGAGCACTATAGGGCCGAAGAAGTGATTGGCTTGCTCGACAATCCACGGTTCGGCGACATGCTCGGTCGCATCTCCGGCGTGCTCGACCGCGCCGGCCGCGGCCTCGTGTCCTTCCTGGAGTAGCGCTATTATTGCAGCTAACATCTATCGTCGTTCTCCCTTGTTCATAGCGAAAGACTTGTACCCAACATAAGCGGCTTCAATCGCCACGGCGGGCGCCGTCGCCAGCAAACCCGCGAGTATCGCTACCGGATTAAAATAACCCGTCCTGTTCGCGGCCCACGCAACGGCGGCGATCACCAGCCATCGAACCACAAACTTTATCAAAGTACCCGGCGGCGCCTTTTGATCGCCGGCAACCAGCACGGCTCGCAGCGATGAGTTCAACCATTTATAGTTTAGCAAGGCGAGCGCGCCGCCCAAAACCAGGCCCAGCATGAACTTCAGGTCTGCGAAAATCGCTGCAGCGACTACGGCAAGCGCGACCACGGCGAAGATGTTTCTCCAAACGCGCCGCTCGACCGCTTCAGGAGCCGTGAGCGTCTGCGCTGGGTCATCGTCCGAAGACTGGTTCTCGCTAGCCGGGCCCTGAAGGTCGCCTTCATCGCTCATGTTTGAAGCCGCTGATTCTAGCAATGCGTTCGAGAGGTTGTCCAGCAAACTGTCTGTTGAGATGAGAGTCAGGTGAGGTTCAGAGTACAAGCTTGCTTGTCTCGGTCGTATACAGAAACCTCAACAGCAAGCAAAAGCTTGTACTCTGAACCTTACCTACTTGTCAGTGTCCTGCTTCAGTTGCTCGATGATTGATTCAACTGCGGACGCGAATTCGCCTTCGGGATCGAGGCGCAGGTAGTTGCGATATGCTTCAATCGCTTCTTTGTTGCGCTTGGCTTTTTCGAGAATCTCTCCGAGCTGATAGTATAGGATCGGCTCGGTCTCCATGTCCTGGATTATTCCGATTCGATATTCCTTCACTGC
>JADGNW010000109.1 GCA_017883315.1 Blastocatellia bacterium
ACCTCGCGGTGGTCGTTGATCCCTTCGCCGCATTCATCGCACTGCACCCTTGAAACCGGCCTCCCTGGCCTATCCTGTGGCGGCAGCTCCACCCGAACGCGTTCAACCTTGAACAGTTCCTCTTCGGGCAGAAGCTTGTAAGCGCGAAGCTGGCGTTCGTACTTGTTCTCGATTTCGGGGAATGCGCAGTTTGCTGCTTCGCGTGATGAATCCAGCGCGACAACACGAACCGCTTCACCAGTTTTCACGTTGAGGAAGGTCGCCGCAAGCTTGCCGTAGTCGTAGTACTTCAGCGTGCGCTTGCCAAGCCTGCAGCCCGTGACCGTGTTGACGGCATCCGCGGCGCAGCGATCTATCTCGACGAATACGATCAAGCTCTTGCGATCGGCGCCGCGCGGGTCTTCGACGCCGACGGCTCGACAGCCAAGCATCGCCATCCTCACGCCGAGTACTTGCCCGGCGCACATGTGACCGTGAGATTGTTCGGCTCGGCTTAGGAGTTCTTCGAGCGGTTCCATTGACGGAATTATAGACTACATGATGACGCGGATGCGACGGATCGACACGGGTCTGATCCGTGGAAATCCGTCTGATCAGCGTTATCGGTGTTCTATTCCGTCTAGTCGTAAAGAAGATAACCGGCGCGACGCGTGGCGAAGTCGCTCAGTCCGTGTCGCCAACTGTCTTCGATCTCGGACACCGACACGCCGGATTCGATTTGTTCACGAAGGCGAGCGCTCCCATTGATCACATCAAACGGCAGCTTATCATAAACGTACTCGTAAGGCGGTTGCTGCCACTCGAAGTGGCCGGGATAGAGACGTCGAATTGCGCTGATGGTTGCGACACCAGTGATGACAGGCTTGAATGAATCGCGATCGGTGACGTGAATCTGAATTCCACGACACAACTCTCTTGCGAACTTGTGAAAGGTCGGTTGGAAATGAACCGGGCGAAACACAACGCCGGGCAGTTGGTCTTTCATCAGCTCGGCGATCAATGCGGATGGATCGATGAAAGGCGCGCCGATGATTTCAAAGGGCCGAGTCGTGCCGCGACCTTCGGAAATGTTTGTGCCCTCGAACATCACGCTACCGGGATAGACGACAGCGCTGTCGATTGTCGGCATATTGGGCGAAGGCATCACCCACGGCAAGCCCGTCTCTTCAAACCACATCGCGCGTTGCCAGCCTTCCATCTTGGCGACCTCGAGCTCGCAGCCGATTCCGAATTCGCGATTGAACATCAAAGCCAGCTCGCCAATCGTCATTCCGTGACGCATCGGAATCGGAAACATTCCGACGAAGGATTGGAACTCAGGTTCTAAAATGTTGCCTTCAATCTGAACTCCGTTGATCGGGTTAGGTCGATCAAGGACGATGAATCGTTTGCCGCACTCGCGCGCCGCTTCCATCGCAAGCGCCATCGTGGAGATGAACGTGTAGACGCGTGTGCCGACGTCCTGAATGTCGAAGACAAGAACGTCGACATCGGCCAGCATCTTGGGCGTCGGTTTGCGCGTTTCACCGTAGAGCGAATACGCGGGCAGACTGGTTCGCTCATCGCGAAACGTCTGCCACTCGATCATATTATCTTGAGTCTCGCCTCGTATGCCGTGCTGCGGGCCGAACAACGCCGTGACCTCGATTCGCGGGTGTTGATGAAAGAGATCCGCCGCGTGCTCGAAGTGGGAATTGACTGACGCAGGATTTACGATCAGCCCGACTCTTAGGTGTTGGAGCAGGTCCAGCTTTGATCCGAGGAGTATTTCGAGTCCGAGCTTCATCAGCATTCTTGTAGGGGCGGGCCTCCGTGCCCGCCCCTCGTGGCCAGTAGCGATGGTTGTCGAATCGAGGGGCGGGCACGGAGGCCCGCCCCTACAGTTATCCGCAGAGCACCGAGCCGCCATTCACATTGAGCACTTCGCCATTGACGTGGCTAGCCAGGTCTGACGCCAGAAAGAGAATCGGCCCTGCAATCTCATCAGGCGTAGCGACTCGGCCGAGCGGAATCAGTTCGCGAATCTTTCGGCGCTCTGTCTTACTGTTCAAGGCTTCTGCGGTCATGTCAGTCGCCACCCAGCCCGGGGCGACACAGTTGACGGTAATCCCGCGAGGCCCAAGCTCGGCCGCCAGTGATTTAGTCATCGAGATGATCGCGCCTTTCGTAGCAGCGTAGTGCGAGTGAAACGGCTCTCCTCGCTGACCTGCAGTCGATGAGATCAAAATCATCGTGCCCCGCCGCCGCGGTAACATCACTCGAGCCGACGCGTGACAGCAGGCGTAGATGGACTTCAAGTTTGCGTCGATCGTTTCATCCCATTCGCCTTCGCTCATCTCTTCGATCGCGGCTTCCTTCCAGATTCCTGCGTTTGCGACAACGATGTCGAGCGAGCCGAAGCGAGTGACGGTTGTGTCGATCATTTTCTCGACCGCCGCGACGCGTGAGACATCCGCGCGGATCAGGATCGTGTCCGCGCCAAGCCTTTCACACGAAGCTGCGACTCGCTCGGCTGCGTTGCGATCCCGGTTGTAGTTGATCGCGAGGCCGCGTATGCCGGCTTCGGCAAACTTGATCGCGGTCGCTGCGCCGATTCCTCGCGACGCTCCGGTTATCAGAGCTACTTTTCCTGTGAGATTAATCATCGTGATGGTGAGCCGCAAGGAGTTTAGGGTTCAGGGTTCGGGGTTCGGAGTTCGGGTTTCAGGCTGCGGTCTTTTTAAGCAGCCCGCTAAGCCTTGAGCTCGAACCCACGAAATGAACCACGAATTAAGAACCCGGAACTACGAACCCTGAACCAAGACTCTTCAGTCGCCGACTGCGCTTGCCGTAGCCAGATCAGTCTCGACGTGCAAGCGATGAACCGGTTCTTCGCGAGGAAGAAAGTACGCCAGGACGACAGTGATCATCGTGAAGGCCGACGCAAAAATCAGCACGTTGCGGAAGCCGTATGCCGGCACGAAATGCGAAAGCACCTGAGGTGACAGCGCGCCCACTCCCCACGCCGCTCCCATCATCAGCGCTGAGACCGTGCTCGTCTGTCCAGGCACAAGCTCCTGAGCCATCGCAACTATCACGGGAATCGTCGACAGCAACATGAATCCGCCCAGCCCGAGACAAACGATGCTGACTACGCCGCTGGTCGCGAACGCTGCGATCATCAGCGGCCCGGCGAGTAATCCCGAATACAAAGTAACTGCACGCCCGGAGAAGCGCTCAGCAGTGAAGCCGCCGGCGACTCCGCCCAGCCCTCCGAGTAGCAGGAAAACCGTCAGCATATTTCCGATCTCAGTGAGGGCGAAGCCTTGGTCTTGGAGCAGAAACGGCAGGAACGTGTTAGTCGTCATCTGCAAGCCGGAGCGAATCACAGTGATCGAATAAAGCAGCGCGAGCGGCTTCCACGCGGCACGCAAGGCGGCAAGCAGTTGCCACTTGATCTTCTCGACGCCGGGCTCGTGTGAAGGTGGAGCCGGCAGTGACGGGCACACACGATAGAGAACCGCCGACATCACAAGCCCGGTCGCAATCACGTAGTAAGAGTGATCAAGCCCGTAAGCCGAAACAACTCGTGTGATGACAAGCGGACCGACTGCAAACCCGAGCGTGCCAAGCGCCGAGAACAGCGCCATTCCGACTTTGCGGCGCCCTCTGGCTGCGGTGGCCGCCATCGCCGCAGCTTGCGGATGGAACGAGCCTACGCCGATGCCACCGGCTACTAGCAGGACGATGAGAATGCCGTAAGTCGGCGCGAGCCCGATCATCGACATGAAGATTCCGGTGATCGCCGGGCCAAACACAGCGAAGAACCGCCTGAAGTAGCGGTCAGAGATCACGCCGTAGACCGGCTGCATCAGCGATGACGATATCGCGTAGAGCGGGGCGAGCCAGAAGACTTGAGCGGTGGTGAGCCCGAGCTGGTTCTTGATCAGCGGTAGGAGGGGATAGATGATGCTGGAATAGGAGTCATTGACGAAGTGCCCGGCGCAAAGGACGGCAAGTGTCAGCTTATCTCTTCTGCGCATGATGCCACGAAGATAGACGAAGAGCAGGCAGTGCTATCTCTCAACGCTCGCCGCGGCGCCGACGCCGGCCGTTGACCTTTCGCGAGCGACGGCGATGAAGTGGTTGAAGATCGCCTGAGACAGCAGATCGTTTTGCCAGCCCACCTCGGGATGCCACTGCACGCCGAGTATGAACTGGTCGGTACGGGTGTTGACAACGGCTTCGATCACACCGTCGGGCGCCCAGGCGACGGGCTCCAGATCGCGGCCTACGATATCTATGGCCTGATGATGATGACTGTTGACGGTCGTGTGAGTCGATTCGGCGAGCCTGGCGATCAATGAGTCTTCGGTGACGTTAATCGAGTGCGAGCGCCGCCAGAACAGATCACCTTGCATGTGTTTGAGCGAGCCTTTGACTTCAGTCTCGACGTCTTGAATGAGCGTTCCCCCGCGATAAACGTTGAGTGATTGAATGCCAAAGCATATCGCAAGCACCGGCAACTGTCTGGCTTCGGCGGCAGCGAGCAACATCATATCGGTTTCGTCCCGTCGAGGAACGACCGGCCCGAGGTGAGGTTTGGGCTCGCGCCCGTAGCGAAGTGGATCGACGTCATTAACAGCGCCCGACAGGCAAATAGCATCTGTATGTGACATTACCGAGTCGATGTAGTCGAGCTCTGGAATCAACGGCAGAAGCAGGGGGGTGCCGCCGGCGGCATAGATCGCTTCTGCATAGGTCTCCCGCAGCTCGTAGTAAAAAGTGTTCCAGTTATACCGGCAAGGTATGCCTATGATCGGTCTGTCGTTAGCGTTCAACTTGAAGCCCTTTCAATAAAGTAGCCGCAGAGAGGACACCCTGCGGCAGTCGCTGTGTGAGTCGGAATGCTAGGATAGCCGGGTGATGGATGGTTGTCAACGAAGGGAGTGTCGAAGTGTCCAGCGTCTCGTCACCTGCAGGCTTAACCACGATCGCCACCCGCTTCTAGGGTTTGTGTCGCTCTCCGCCCTCACTGGCAAATTAGGGCAGACGATTGTGACTTTATCCACCAAGGTGGTCTTTCCAACTATGCCAATCGACGGTTAGCTTTACGATTTGGCCCCCTGAATCCTTCCTCATCGCCAGGTCGAGCCAGATAGCGGGGCAGTCGATTTGCAGGATCGTGTATTTCCTCCCAGGCTTTTCTATCTACAAATACCGGTTTCCCATCTCTCGCATGCGCCCATCCCCCGGCCTTATCGGATAACTCTCTCAACTCCTCTACGTCTTCAAGGCTTAAGTCGTACCACGGAGCTTGGTCGAGCATTCTTTTCACCGTTTCTTTGTCGGGTAGCCTTTTTGTCAACTCCCAAAGGGAATCTTCCATATCAAGCGCCCAGCCGCTATTGCCGTTTCTTTCGAACACCAACTGCATGGCTTGAATGAGTTGCTGCTCTGCTGTCCGCGGCCGACGCGTCGCGACGATTGGGATGTATGCATTCAGATCAGCGTACCTCACGTACTCGTACTTACTTATAAACGGAGGCAGTTCGTCCTCTTCTATGCCAACTACTATCGGTGTCAATTGTTTTTCCAGAGCAAGGGCTGCGCCCATCTGCGAGTTCAGGCCCGGGCTGTTGACAGAGCTATCGGTCACAATCACGATGACCCCATCGGCCTCTCGGAGCCCGGGGTTGACCGTTGTTATCACGCTCTCT
>JADGNW010000110.1 GCA_017883315.1 Blastocatellia bacterium
CACGGAGACCACAGCGAATCTGCTTAGATCAGAGATGGAGGAGAGCGGCGGCGACGTCACCGCGGCAGCGGCCGAGACCCAAAAAGTGCTGAGCCTCGGAGACGTGCATATGGCGGTTTTTCTTGGCGGGCGCTTGCTGACGGCGAACTATCCAAACGAACCTACGCTGAACGTTCCCGAGGCGGCCTTCCGGGCCGCGGAGGCAGCCAACGGCCCGGCGCTGTCTACGGTCGATGGTTACGGCGAGGAAGGAGCGCGGCTCGCCGTTCTGCGAGTGAGCGCCGGTGAGGCGGACTACTTTCTTGCACTAGCGCAGCCGCTGCACAACACCGTAGAAGAACTCGAAGTGCTGGGACGCATCTTCTACCTGGCTATACCCGGCGCACTGCTGGTGGCCGGGGTTGGAGGTCTGCTCCTCGCACGGAAGAGCCTGGCTCCGGTCGCCGCGATGACCGAGCAGGCGGAATCGATCAGCGCTCGGAATCTACACGAGCGGTTAGAGGTGACCAATTCTCGAGATGAGCTGGGCCGGCTTGCTACCGTGCTGAACAATCTGCTCTCGCGGCTCGACCGCTCATTCGAAAGCCTACGGCAGTTCACAGCCGACGCTTCGCACGAGCTACGCACACCGCTCTCGATCATAAGAGGAGAGGCCGAAGTGGCGCTTTCTCAGAAGCGCGATGAAGCGGAGTATCGGGAGTCTCTAGCGATAGTTCAGGACGAGGCGCGGCGGCTCTCTCGTATGGTTGACGATATGCTCGCTCTCGCCCGCGCGGACGACCGACAGCAAGGGCTGAAGGTCGAAGAGTTTTACCTCAATGATCTTGTAGAAGATTGTGCAAAGTCGTCGCAAGTCCTTGCTCTCGCCAAAGCAATATCTTTGACACTCGATCCAGCAACTGACATTACTTTTCGCGGCGACGAATCTCTGATCCGGAGGATGATCGTAAACCTGCTCGACAACGCGATAAAGTACACTCCGGCTGGCGGTCACGTTTCCGTCAAGCTCACCAGCAGAGACTCTAGCGTCGAGATTGCTGTGGCGGATACAGGCATTGGCATCCCCGCCGACGCTACAGCTCGCATCTTCGAGAGGTTTTACCGAGCCGACCGAGCTCGCTCCCGATCCGATGGAGGAAGCGGACTGGGTCTTTCCATAGCTAAGTGGGTGGCGGAAGCTCACAATGGTTCCATTCATCTTGATAGCAGACCGGGTGCGGGCAGCACGTTCACCGTTCGGCTTCCGCTTAACAAGCCCAACGCTTGACCGCTGCAATGAGGTTGATCGCTTATGAGGGCCGGCTACTTAATCGTGGGTTCATCTTTGATCGATAGAATATTCCTGTAGCTCAAGTCGAAGCTGTGCGCCGCACAGAGTATCTTACGGCAATGACTATCAATACAGGAGAACAGACATGACCATCCAAGACACGCGAGTTCTACCGGCGTTTCTCTTAGCAACGTTTTTACTGGTTTTCGGAAATGCGCAGGGGAGCGAAAAGAAAGTGAAGATGAAAGATCTTCCCAAGGCTGTTCAGAAGACCGTACAGGAACAGAGAAAAGGCGCGACAATAGGTAGCCTTTCAAAGGAAGTGGAACACGGAAAGACTTACTACGAGGTTGAGTTGAAAGTGAACGGACACGGCAAGGACATGCTTATCGATCCTGCCGGCGCGATAGTCGAGGTCGAAGAAGAAGTAACGATGGCCTCCCTGCCTCCCGCCGTCAAAGCCGCAATCGAAGCGAAAGCCGGCAAGGGCAGGATTGTCAAAGTCGAGTCCATCACTAAGAACAATGCGCTGTTAGCCTATGAAGCTCAGGTCAACGCGGCAGGGAAGAAATCAGAGATCAAGGTAGGACCTGAAGGAAAATCCATCGACAACGAAAACGAAGAGGATGAAGCCAAAGAAAAGGCTGCCGGAAAGAAACCTCCGCAGAAAACGAAGAAGCCTTAGGTAAGGCGCAACCGTGAGATGAGGAGTAGCGTGGTGCGGTGTAGCATCAGAAAGGAAGGCTCCAGGATCGTGGGCTCACTAGCGTTAACGCTGATCGCGATGGCCGCCGTTTTTGGTCAGAGTCCGGCCAGCTCGTTCGAGGTGTCGGGCGTTGTGCTTGATCCCAGCGGCGCGGTGATCGCCCGCGCCACGATAGTTCTTCGGCGAGATGGCGGCGGTTCGACAGAAACACAGACGGCTAATCAGAGAGGCGAGTTCCATTTTGTTCGAATTGCGAGTGGCAATTACGAGATCGAAGCGCAGAAGGAAGGATTCAAGCCGAACATAACTCAGCTTACGGTTGGGGCGAGATCGCCGACTCCCCTCACAATCGTGTTAGCGGTTGCCGACGTGCGCGAAGAGATTTCGGTAGGTGACCGGCCCAATCAAGTAAACACGAGTCCCGACGAGAACCTCAATGTCATCAAGTTGGATCAACAGGCGCTCAACAACCTGCCGATTTTGGGCAACGATGTATTAGGCAGCGTGACGAACTTGCTGGACGCCGGATCGATTGGATCGGACGGGCCGACCATCATCATTGATGGATTGGAATCGTCCAAGAAGAAAGTGCCGGCCTCGACGATTCAGGAAGTGCGGATTAATCAGAATCCCTACTCGGCGGAATTCGCCCGGCTGGGACGCGCGCGGATCGAGGTCTTTACCAAGCCTGGTTCGTCGCAGTATCACGGCGAATTCAGCTTTCTCTTTCGCGATCACCGGCTTGACGCCCGCAACGCCTTCGCGCTCGAACGCCCACCGGAGCAGCGGCGCTTTTATGAAGGCAACTTGAGCGGCCCCCTCGGCAACGGGAAAACCACGTCTTTTTTCTTCAGCGTTAATCGGGAAGAAGAAGACTTACAATCAGTAGTCTTTGCCAGCACGCCGGCCGGACTGGTCTCTGAAAACGTAGCCAATCCCAACCGGGATACAGAGGTATCCTTTCGGATCAACCATCAGCTTGATAAGAAAACGACTTTCTCGATTCGCTATGAGTCTCAATTTGACTCGTCCAGGAACAGCGGCGCCGGCGGGTTTAATCTCCCGGAGGTTGCTGCCAATTCGAATGGTCACGAACTCCACCTTTATTTTACACTTCGCAGGATCCTCTCGCCTAGTTTGGTGAATGAGTTCACCATGCGCGCGGGCAACGAAGGCTCCACGTCGCGGAGCGTGAGGCCGGGCATCCCCAGGATTGTCGTGTTGGACGCCTTTACCGGCGGCGGCGGCCAAACAGATCGGCGCACTACGGAAAACCATGTGCAGCTCAATGAAATTCTCTCCTGGAATCACGGTAAACATTTTGTCAGAGGCGGACTGAACATCCCCGATATTAGCCGTCGCGGGTTCAGCGACCGGACTAACTTTGGCGGAACGTTCTCTTTCTCCACTCTGGCTGATTATGTGAACAATCGTCCCTTCCTATTTTCCATAAACCAGGGCGATGGTCACCTGGCGTTTTTGCAGAAGGACTTCGGCCTGTTTGTGCAGGACAATATTCTCGTGCGGCCGAATCTCTCAGTCGGGGTGGGCTTGCGCTACGACAGGCAGAGTTATCTGGGTGACAATAACAACCTCGCACCGCGCCTCTCGTTCGCTTACGCTCCGGATAAGAAGCGCAAAACGGTCCTACGCGGCGGCGCTGGGATCTTCTATGACCGAACTGGCATCGGGCCGATTGCTGATCGATTGCGCTTTGATGGGCAGAGACTGCGCGAGGTGTCCATTTCCAATCCGGGTTATCCTGATCCCGTTTCGTCGGGTGGGACGCTCGCGACTCAGCCCAGCAGCATTGTCCGTTTCGCGCCTGATATTCGCGAACCCTATACTCTTCAGTACGGGTTGGGTATTGAACGACAACTCACCAAATCGCTGACCGCAACTGCCAACTACATCAATACGCGCGGCATCAAGCTGTATCGCTCGCGCGATATCAATGCACCGCTGCCGCCATTTCTTCAGCGGCCGGATCCGACTATCGGCATACTGCGCCAGGTGGAATCGACGGCTCATTCACAGGCGCACGCGCTGGAGTTGATGTTACGCGGTAAGATCAGCCGCTTCTTCAACGGGACAGTCCAATACACCCTGGGACGAGCTTACAACAATACCGGCGGGATCAATTCGCGACCGGCCAATAACTATGACTTGTCGGGCGAGTGGTCGCGGGCCGATTTTGACGAACGCCATCGCTTCAATCTGCTCGGCACGATCAAAGCCGGTGAATGGTTCAATCTGGGAATGACTCTGGCGCTTACGTCCGGGCGTCCATACAGTCTCACGACCGGGCGTGACGACAATCGCGATAACCTGGCAATTGATCGACCGGCCGGCGTGCCTCGCAATAGCTTGCAGGGCCCGGGCGCGGCCACGCTTGATGTGCGGTGGGCTAAAGAGTTTCGCTTGAAAGAGACTAAGAAGAAAGACGACGAAGGCCCGGCGATCACGATCGCCGTCGCTGCTTTCAATGTGCTGAATCGGACAAACTATGCCGGCTTTGTGGGTAATCTCAGCTCCCCGTTTTTCGGTCTGCCGGTAGCGTCACGACCGGCTCGGCGCACGCAGCTCACATTGGGTTTCAGGTTTTGAGCGATCCGTGCGCGCGCCGACTCTAGCAGAGACGCTGCCAACGTTCTAGACAGCGCTGTATCAGTAACGTAGAGTAGGAAAGTTGGGCGCCAACTTCCTCGATGCCATGCATGATCGCCGGTGCGAAACTCAATTCAAGCCCAATGATAAAGCCGATGGTTCTACCGATTGAGGGCAGCTCTCTTTCACGTTATATACTGCGATTCATCCTGGTGGCGACGGTGCTCATTGTGGCCGCGTCCATCGGGCGTGGCCAGGGACCGCTTGATCCCGGATCAAGATCCAGCGAGCCGGCTCAATCGCCAAAACAGAATGCGTCCAATCAGAGTCAGCCTCCCGCAAAGCCTGACCCCAACGCTTCGGCGCAGCAGCCTGGCGCGTCGGCGAATCGGCTGACGCGCGATGAGGCTGTCCGTCTCGCGCTTGCGCAGGCCTCGGCTTTTCAAACCGCGAAATACGCCGAGCTGATTGCCGCCGAAGACGTCCGGCAAGCGAAAGCTGCTTTTCTTCCGCGCATCACCGTTCCTTCAACGCTCATATACAACTCGCCCACCCTGGGTATGGTTGCGCCCGGCACGCCACGCAGTGACCGGTTCAGCTTCATAAGCACGAATGCGGTCGCGGAGTATCAAGCGCTGATTGGCGCCTCGGGTGACATCGATCTAGGGGGCCGTTTGCGCGCGACGTTCAGACGCAGCGTAGCTTTGCTTGAAGCCGCGCGGGCGGGAACCGAGATCGCTCGCCGAACATTGATCCAGGCGGTTGACGATGCTTACTACGGCCTCGCACTTTTTACAGCGAAGCGGCGCGCGTCCGAGGTGAGTCTCACCGCCGCGGAAGAATTCGCGCGCATCACTGATCTGATGTTTAACGCCGGCGAAGTCGCGCAAGTCGATTCCATTCGTGCGCGATTGCAGGTAGCCTCTCGTCGCGATGAACTCGAGCAAGCCCGCGTCGCCGAATTCGTAGCCGCCGGCGGATTGCGCGTACTGGTCGGCTACGATTTCGCAAACCCAATCGAGGTGCTCGATCTGACAACCGCCGCGCCGAACACCATCGAGATCGATCGGTTCGGGGCCTCGTCGATCTCGACTCGGCCTGAATTAACGCAGCTCGACGCTGAGCGGCGCGCGGCCCAGCAAGAGGTAAAAGCGGCGCGCGCGGAGCGCTTACCGCAGTTCACCTATTCGATCAACGCCGGGTTCGACTCGAACTCACTGCGGCCGGATCCGCTTCACGATCACAGCGGCGTGCTTGCTACAGTAAACCTGACTATTCCAATTTTCGACTGGGGCGCGAGCCGCAGCCGCGAACAGCAAGCTCGCCTGCGAATGCAGAGCTTCGAGTCGGAGCGCAATCTCACGCTTCGAAGTCTCACGTCGCAGTTCTACGGCGCACGTTCGCTCGCGCTTGCAGCGGCCGCGCGATATCAGTTCTTAAGCGCCAGTGTCAGCGATGCCGAGCGCAATGTTCAATCTTCGATCGCGCGGTATCGCGGCGGCGAAGCTCTTTTCATTGAGGTGAGCGACGCCTTCAGCACACTGGCGGCGCAGCGAGCGGCTCTCTATCAAGCGTTGTTTGATTACCAATCGGCGAAGGCGCGACTGCAAGCAACCGGGCAGTAGCGCAGCTTCGTAGTAACGAATTCATTCGTTGATTTCGCTCGACGTGGACGGGGGATTGAACGAATGAATTCGTTACTACGTGGTGGCGCCGACGGAGGAAGATGGACAACAAGAAAAGAACGAGTATTACTACTCTTGCCGAAGAGCAGTCCGCCGGCCCTACGTGGAAGCGGCGCGCGATTGCGTTCTATCAAAGACACCGTTGGCCACTCATCGCACTTCTTCTTGTTCTAGCCGGATTGATTATTTTTCTCGTCCTGCCTTCAAGGAAGAAATCCACAGCGGAGGCGGAGGAGCCACTTCTAGTCAGTGTTCGTGTTGCGAAGGCGGAGCGCGATTCAATCGTTGCCGAGGTGACCGCGCTCGGAACGATCTTCGCACGTAAGGAGGCAACGGTTAGCTCAAAGATCGCGGGCCAAATAAAAACCATGGCGCTGCTCAAGAACAAGCCAGTCCACGAGGGAGAAGTAATCGCAACGCTTGAAAACCGCGACGTTCAATCTCAGCGCGCCGAAGCCGCCTCGGCGGTCGAAGAGGCGCGAACGAATCTACGAAATGTCACTGGAGGGACCATCCCTCAAACCGCTGCCCAAGACGAGAAAGCGTTGCGCGATGCCAGCGCGAACCTTGCGAATGCGCGCGCAGTCTACGAGCGGCGGCTGAAACTTTACGAACAAGGCGGAATCTCGAAGAAGGACCTTGATGCTTCGGAGCTCGCGCGGACGACCGCGGAAAACGATCTGCGACTGGCTGACGCGACGGCGCGATTGCACGCCGCCACGATGAGCCCCAACGACCGACGCGTCTCTGAAGCAAAACTCAAACAAGCAGAAGATCGCCTTGCTGCGCTTGACACACAACTCAGCTACGCGACCATTCGCGCGCCGTTTACCGGCGTGATCACCGAGCAGTTTCAGTTTCAAGGCGAGTTCGCTTCGGCAGGCGGCAAGCTGTTCACAATCGGAGACACGAGCGAGATGATCGTGAAGGCGCCGATAGCCGACACCGCGGCCGCCGGACTCAAGGCCGGCGATTCAGCAAAGGTCCTTCCGCAGGATCTGTCCGGCGAAGAAGTGGTCGGCATCATATCGCTGGTCAGCAAAGCTAGCGACCCGCAGAATCGCACCGTCGAAATATGGGTCAACCTAAAGAACGAGGGAGGCCGGTTGCGCGCTAACGGCGCGGCTAAAGTTGTAGTCGCGACGCAATCGGCCACCAATGTCATCGTCGTGCCTGTCGGTGCCGTTACACTCGACGCAAGCACCGAGAACAGCGGCACGGTGATGGTTGTGGACGCGAATTCTGTCGCGCACGAAACAAAGGTAACCGTCGGCATTCGCGCGAAAGACAAAATGGAAATCACGTCCGGGCTCAAAGGCGGTGAGACGGTTGTCATCGAAGGCAACTACGCGCTGCCAGACGAAACAAAGGTCGAAATCGCCGCCGACGAAAAGGAGGGCGACCAGTCCGGAGAAGACAAGAGCGGCAATAAGGAAGAGAAGGACAAGTCAGGAGATAAGCAGTGAGCCTCGCGCGGTTGATCTCAAATCAGAAGCGCGCGGTCGTGGTGCTGGTCGGTTTGGTTTGCGCTGCCGGCTTCTTTGCGGCATTCCAACTGCCCGTAGCCATCTTTCCTCAAACAGACTTTCCTCGCGTCGTAATCATAATCGACGACGGCGTAGTTCCCGCGCAGCAAGTTCTTACATCTGTCACGCGTCCAGTCGAAGAGGCGATGAACGGCCTTCCAGGCATCAACAACATTCGATCTACGACCCAGCGCGGCGGTTGCGATATCAGCCTCTTTTTCGATTGGAAAGTTGACGTACTCGAATCGCTGCAGATGGTCCAGGAGCGGCTCGCTCAGATGGTTTCAACTTTACCGTCGACGGCTTCGGTGCGAAGAGTTGAACGGCTGACGTTCGCGGTTTTTCCAGTCGTCGGCTACAGCCTGATCTCAGATGAGCGCGATCCGGCCAGTCTGCGCGACCTTGCGACTTATGTTGTCAGACCTCGACTGACGCGGCTTCCCGGTATCGCAGGAGTGAACATTGCCGGCGGAGAGAAACGTGAGTTTCACGTGACGGTTGACCCCGCGAGACTGGTTTCGCACAACGTCTCGCTCGAGCAGGTTGTGGATGCCGTCAACAAAGCCAACATAATCGCTTCGCCGGGACTCGTGGAAGAAAACCACAAACTTGAACTCGCGCTCGTGAGCGGGCAGGCGAAGAAGCCCGAGGAGTTGGCTCAGATTGTCGTCGCGGTTGTGAACAACGCGCCGGTGACCCTCGCCGATGTTGCTACGATCGGAGAGGGAGTTGCGCCTAACTACACGATCGTGACCGCCGATGGGCACCCGGCAGTTCTGCTCAACGTAACTCGCCAGTTCGATGCAAACACGGTGGATGTCGTCGATGAAGTGAAGGCCGAGCTGGCGGCGATGCGCTCGCAGTTTCCCAAGGACGTGAGAGTAGCGCCCTTCTACGATCAGTCGCTTCTTGTGCGAGCCTCCATACAGTCGGTTCGCGATTCAATCCTGATCGGGTTGCTGCTGTCAGTCGCGATTCTATTCGGCTTTCTTAGAAGCGCGGGCACTACGTTCGTCGCGATACTTGTGATTCCGGTGACGATTCTGGCGACTTTTCTGGCAATGTGGCTCGCCGGGTTGAGCTTCGATTTGATGACGCTGGGCGGCGTGGCAGCCGCGATAGGGCTCGTGATTGATGACGCCATCGTGGTCGTTGAAAACATCTACACGCATCGCGCCCGGGGGCAGTCTCGCCACGAAGCCGTCCAAACCGCTGTATCAGAGATCACAATTCCGATCATCGGCTCGACGATCACTCCTGTAGTAGTGTTTTTGCCGCTCACTCTGTTGACCGGAGTGACAGGAGTCTTCTTCCGCTCTCTCGCCCTTACGATGGCCGTAGCGCTGCTGACCTCGCTGGTGCTCGCTCTGTCGTTCACCCCTGTTCTTGCCGAGCGATTCATAACTGCGAAGCGTCGTCGAATAGTGCCAGACAGCGGCCTTGATGGCGCCGAGCTGGAAGGCGATCTTAGCGCGGATGAGCGCGAAGAAACGCAAGAGCAAGGAAGATTCCTGGGGGCGGTTGTTCGGAGGTACGATTGGTTGTTGGGAAGGGCGCTAGACCACCGCGTCGTTGTCTTGATCGTCTGCGCCGGCGTGATTGCGGTTTCGTATTTTGTCTATCGGAACCTGGGTTCGGAGTTCCTGCCTGAATTTGACGAAGGCGCTTTCGTGCTGGATTACTTCACGCCGCCGGGTACTTCGCTGGCTGAAACTGATCGCATACTCAAGCACGTCGAGCAGATGCTTAAGGACACGCCCGAGGTCGAGAGCTACTCGCGCCGGACGGGATTACAGCTTGGACTGTTTATTACAGAACCCAACACCGGAGACTTTCTCGTCAAACTGAAGCCCGATCGCAAACGTACGACGGAAGAAGTGAAAGACGACCTGCGCAAAGCAATCGCA